>CAZDLS010000041.1:0-13921 GCA_964506425.1 uncultured Planctomycetia bacterium
CCAGGAGGTCCGCGTGTTTGCGGATGTGCTCCATCATGGCCTTGAGCTCGTCATAGTACTTGTGGGCGCGCTCCTCTTCTTCCAGCCCTTTGGTGTTCTGCAGGAACTTCATCATCGCCTGCGTGTTCTTGCGCACGTAGTAGACCATCTGTGTCACCTCGGCGAGGTGCCGCTTCTGGTCTTCCAGCGCCTCGGCGTCAAAGGAGACGCCGGCCTTTTCCTTCAGGGCCACCATGTTCCGGAGATTGGCGGCCAGGAGCCCCTGATAGTCAAAGGCATTGGGCACGACGCTGGAGTTGACGACCTCGCTCAGGGTCCGGGCCTCGATCTCCAGGAGCTTCAGGTACATCTCGAGCCAGATCGTGTATCGGGACTTGATCTCCTCGGGCTGGAAGACGTTCCGGCGCTTCAGGAGCGCGACGTTCTCGGCCTTGACCAGCGCCTTCAGGGCGGCCGGCGTCGAGGGTTCGTTGGGCAGGCCGCGGCGCGCCGCCTCCTCTTTCCACTCCGGCGCGTAGTTGTTGCCCTCGAAGCGGATCGCGCGCGTCTCCTTGACAATCCCGGCGATGACGCCGACGACCGCGGAGTTGAAGTCCTTGTTCTTGGCGGCCTTCTCGATGCGGGCGCGCACCTCGTCGAGGGCGTCCGCGACGATCGCGTTGAGGAACGTGATCGGCGTCGAGATGTTCTGCGAGGAGCCCACGGCGCGGAACTCGAACTTGTTGCCCGTGAAGGCAAAGGGCGACGTCCGATTCCTGTCCGTCATGTCCTTGTTGACCTCGGGCAGGGTCGCCACACCCAGGTTCATGATGTCCTTGGTGCTGACCTGCGAGGTCTTGCCCTTCTCGATGGTATCGAGGATCTCCGAGAGCTGTTCGCCCAGGAAGACGGAGATGATCGCCGGCGGCGCCTCGTTGGCGCCCAGGCGGTGCTCGTTGCCCGCGAAGGCGACGCTGGCGCGCAGGAGGTCCGCGTACTTGGTGACCGCCAGCAGGACGCTCGCCAGGATCGCCAGGAACTGCAGGTTGCCCTGCGGTGTGGAGCCGGGGTTGAGCAGGTTGTTGCCCTTGTTGTCGGCGAGCGACCAGTTCAGGTGCTTGCCGCTGCCGTTGATGCCGGCAAAGGGCTTCTCGTGCAGGAGGCAGACGAGGCCGTGGCGCAGCGCGACCTTCTTCATCACGTCCATCAAGAGCTGGTTGTGGTCCGCCGCCAGGTTCGACTCCTCGAAGATGGGCGCGAACTCGTACTGGTGCGGGGCAACCTCGTTGTGGCGGGTCATGACCGGGATGCCGAGCTTGTACGCCTCCTGGCCCACCTCGTACATGTAATTGACGACGCGCTCCTTGATGGAGCCGAAGTACTGGTCCTCCATCTGCTGGTCCTTGGGCGAAGGCGCGCCGACGAGCGTGCGGCCGGTCAAGACGAGGTCCGGGCGCAGTTTATAGAAGTTCTTATCGATCAGGAAGTACTCCTGCTCCGGGCCGCAGGTCGAGAAGACCTTCGTGACGCCCTTGGCGCCGAAGAGCTTCAGGAACGTGACCGCAGAGCGGCTGAGCGCCTCGATGGAACGCAGGAGCGGCAGCTTCTTGTCGAGGGCGTAGCCGTTGTAGGAGACGAAGATCGTCGGGATGCACAGCGTCTTGCCCAGCGCGCTCTCGATGATGAAGGCCGGGCTCGACGGGTCCCACGCCGTGTAGCCGCGCGCCTCAAAGGTCGTGCGGATGCCGCCCGAGGGAAAGCTCGAGGCGTCGGGCTCGCCCTTGATCAGCTTGGACCCCGAAAACTTCTCGATGACCTTGCCGGGGCCCGAGAAAGCGATGAAGCTGTCGTGCTTCTCGGCCGTCATGCCCGTCATGGGCTGGAACCAATGCGTGTAATACGTCACCCCGCGGCCGACCGCCCAGTCCTTCATGGCGGCCGCGATCTCGTTGGCCTGTGCGAGGGTGATCTGCCGGCCCTCTTGCAGCCACGCCTCGAAGGCCGAAAAGGTCTTCTTCGAAACGCACTTCTTCATCGTCGGGATGCTAAAGGTGTTCTCGCCGAAGTACGACGAGACCCTCCGAATGGCCTTGGGCGCGATCAGCTCCTTCGACTCAAGGGATCTCAAGACATCTTGGCGGATAGACATAGTCACTCCTTATTTGATCTTTTTCACAAAGGCCTCGATGCGGCACATGGCCTCTTTGAGTTTCTCCATGCTGCTTGCGAACGACATGCGCACGAACCCTTCGCCTTCGCTGCCAAAGGCCGTGCCCGGGACCACCGCGACCCGCTGGTCTTTCAGGAGCCGGGCGGCAAAGTCCACCGACGAGAGACCCGTCTTCTTCACGGAAGCGAACGCATAAAAGGTCCCCTCGGGCCTGCGGCAGTGCAGGCCCATCCTATTGAGTCTGTCGATCACGAAGACGCGCCGCCGCGCGTATTCGCGCTGCATCTCTTCCAAGGGCGCACGCGGCCCCACGACCGCCTCACACGCCGCCATCTGCGACGTGATGGGCACGCACATGATCGTGTACTGGTGGATCTTGGTCATCGCCGCGATCACTTCCCTGGGACCGCAGGCGTAACCCACGCGCCAGCCCGTCATCGCCCAGCCCTTGGAGAAGCCGTTGAGATAAACGGTCCGGCCCTTGGCGCCCGGCAGCGTTGCAAAGGGCGTGTGCTCGAAATCATAGGTCAATGTGTCATAGACCTCGTCGCTGATGACGATGAGGCCGTGCCGGCCGACCACCTTGTTCAAGGCCAGGAGCTCCTTTTTGGTATAGGAGGTGCCGGTCGGGTTGCACGGATAGTTCAATAAAAGCGCTTTGGTGTCGGGCGTGATATGCCGCTCGAGCTCTTCGGGCGTCAACTTGAAGCCGCGGGAGGCCTTGAGCGGGATCAGGACCGGTACCCCGCCTGCCAGCTGGGTGACCGGCGCGTAGGAGACGTATCTCGGCGAGGGGATCAGGACCTCCTCGCCGGGCCTGAGCAGCGCCCGCAGGACCAGGTCCACCGCCTCGCTCACCCCGACGGTGATCAGGACCTCGCCATCGACGTCATAGCGCAGGCCAAAGCGCCTCTTCAGGTCCTGGCTGAGATACGTGCGCAGCTTGACGAGCCCCTTGTTGGAGGTATACGAGGTGTGGCCCTGTTCAAGCGAAAAGATGGCGCTCTCGCGGATGTGCCAGGGCGTGACAAAGTCCGGCTCGCCCACCCCCAGGGAGATGACGTCCTTCATGCCGAGCACCAGGTCAAAGAAGGCCCGGATGCCGGAAAGCGGCATCTGTTCGACGACGTTGGAGATCTTGATCTTCTTGGGCATCTTCATCAATAGGTAATGGCCAGGCGCCGGTCCTCATCCTTTCCCTTGAGCAGGATGCTGTCCTCCTTGTACTTCTTCAACAAAAAGTGCGTCACGGTCCCGCGCACGTTCTCCATGGGCGAAAGCTTCTCGGCGACGAAGCGCGAGACGGTGTGCAGGTCCTTACCCTCCACGACGATCAAAAGGTCATAGCTGCCCGACAAAAGGTAACAGCTCGTCACCTCCGGGAAACGGTAGATGCGTTCCGCCACCTTGTCGAACCCGAGGTCCTTCTGCGGCACGACGTTGACCTCGATCAGGGCCCGGACCGAACGCCCCTTCTCCTTGATGAGCTCCCTATTGATGACCGTCTTGTACCCCAAGATCACGCCGTCCTTCTGGAACTTGGCGATCTTCTTCTTGACCTTGTCCACCTTGGACCGGGTCAACCGGGCGATCTCCCGGGGGGTCAGGCGCGCGTCCTTCTGCAAAAGCTGAAGAATAGGATCCATTCTCGGCCTCCTCCTCGTTTTGGCAACATCAGGTCAGGCCTAATTTTAGCACCTCGGAACGGTGGGTGACAAGGTAAATATGAGACAAGGCGAAGAAAAAGAAGGCCCTCCTGCGAGGCCAAGGCGGCTGCGCCTTGGAGCGGCAAGAGGGCTTCGCTGTCCTCTCAAAACCATCAAAAACGGTAACGGTTCGTGATCGGCATGCGCCGGTCTCTGCCGAAGGCGCGCGGGGTGATCTTGATGCCCGGCGGCGCCTGGCGGCGCTTGTACTCGTTCGCGTCGACCATCCGGATGACCTTGCGGACCGTGTCCGGCGCCAGCCCCTTGCCGGCGATCTGGACAAGGCTCTTGTCTTGCTCGACGTAGAGCTTGAGCACGCGGTCCAGGACGTCATAGGGCGGCAGGGTATCGGCGTCCTTCTGGTCCGGCCGCAGCTCGGCGGACGGCGCCTTGTCAAAGACGCTCTGCGGGATGGTCAGCCGGCCGTCCCGCTGGTTCTTATGAGCGCACAGCCGGTACACGAGGGTCTTGGGCACGTCTTTGAGCACGCCGAAGCCGCCGGCCATGTCGCCGTAAAGCGTGCAGTAGCCGCAGGAGACCTCGGACTTGTTGCCCGTGTTGAGGGCGAGATACCCGTACTTGTTGGACAGGGCCATGAGGATATTGCCGCGGATGCGCGCCTGCAGGTTCTCTTCCGTCACGTCCGGCTCCTTGCCGGCAAAGGCCTCCCTGAGGTCCTTGAGGTATTGGTCGAAGATCCCCTGGATCGGGACCGTCAAGAAGCGCATGCCCAGGTTTACCGTCAGCTTCATGGCGTCTTGCGCCGAGCCCTGGGACGAATAGACCGACGGCATGGCGACACCCACGACGTTCTTGGCGCCGACGGCCTCCGAGGCCACGGCCGCGACCAGGGACGAGTCGATGCCGCCGGAGAGGCCCAGGACCGCCTTCTTGAAGCCGTTCTTCGCCATGTAATCCCGCAGCCCGGTCACGAGCGCGGCGTAGACCTCTGCGTCCTCTCTAAGGCGCGGGGTGACCCGCGCCTTCAGGGAAGCGGGCCTCTCTTGCGGCGACACCTTCAGCGCCCCCTTGGGCCGCTTCCTGGATACCGCCGCCTCGAGGTCGACGATGAGCAGCTCTTCTTCGAAGGCCTTGGCGCGGGCGACCACGCGGCCCTTTTCATCCACGACAAAGCTCTGACCGTCAAAGACCAGCTCGTCCTGGCCGCCGACGCAGTTCACGTAAACGACAGGGACCTTGTTCTTCCTGGCCTGCCGGCGCAGGACCGCTTCGCGCTGCAGCCCCTTGCCCATGTGATACGGCGAGGCGTTGATGTTGACGATGAAACGCGCGCCGCGATAGGCCTGGATGCCGGCGGGGCCCTCGAGGTGCCAGATGTCCTCGCAGATGTTCACCCCGAAGGCCGTGCGGCCGATGCCGTAGACGGGAAAATCCTTGCCGGCGGCAAAATAACGCACCTCGTCAAAGACGCCGTAGTTGGGCAGAAAGACCTTGTGGTAGACGCCTTGGACGCGGCCGGCCGCCACGAGGCCCGCGGCGTTGAAGATCCGGCCCGCCTTCTTATCGACGAAACCGATGACGGCGGCCGTCCCGCGCGCGGCGGCGGCGACGCGCTTGAGCGCCGCGATATTGTCCGCCACGAACCGGGACTTCAACAAGAGGTCCTCGGGCGGATACCCCGTGAGGCACAGCTCCGGAAAAACGACCAGGTCCGCGGCCTGACGCCGCGCCCTGTCGATCCAGGCGCAGACCTTGTCGGCGTTGGCGCCCAGGTCTCCGACCGTAGGATTGACCTGTGCCAGCGCAACGCGGATGATCTGACGGCGTACAGTCCGTCGGGATGAGGTCTTCATGTTCACAGCTTGCTCTTCATGTCGTGCGTCAGGATGAGCGCCTCGGCGACCTCGCGCATCGACTTGCGGTGGTCCATGCTGTACTTCTGGAGGAGACGGTACGCCTCGGCCTCGTCGAGCTTGCGCTCGCGCATGAGGATCCCCTTGGCGCGCTCGGTGATCTTGCGCGTCTCGAGCTCCTCCTGGATGACCTTGGTCTTGACCATGAGCTCCGTGTTCTGGATGACGAGCGCCGCCTGGGCGGCCACGGAGCTCAGGACATGGGTCTCGCTCTTCGTGAACTTGTGCGGCGCGGAAGTATAAAGGTTCAGGACGCCGATCACCTTGCCCTTCACGCTCAAGGGCACGCACAGGAGCGATACGATCCCCTCGCTTTGTGCGATCTCCTTATACTTATAATCCTTGTCCTTCTGCAGATCGTAGACGGCGAGGGGCCGGTTTTGCGCGGCGACCTTGCCGCTGATGCCCTCACCCAGCTTGATGGGCGGCTTCTTCATGTAATTCTCGGAGACGGTCTGTGTCGCCCGGATGACCAGCCGGCCCTCGTCATTGAGGAGCATGAGCGAACACAGGTTCGAACCCAATGCCTGCGCCGTCACGCTGACGATCAGCTTCAAGAGGTCTTCCAGATACAGGTCCGAAGAGATCGCCTTGCTGATCTTCGAAAGCGCCTCAAGGCCCGAAGCGGTCCTCTGTGCCATGCGTTCACTCCCCCTGAGACTCTTTGGCCTGGCCGCTGAGTCTCACTTGTGGTCTCCTCTTTGGCCGCGGCAGGCCTTGACGCAGACGCCGCAGATGTACTGCCCGACGATGTTCTTCTGCTGAAAGCCCTGGAGCGTCTTGAAGCACGCGCGGTGGTCGAAGTCGGCGGCGGTCTCGTGGATGGCGCCGGCCGGGCACACCGTCACGCACGCGCGGCACGCGCCGCAGCCGCCGCGGCGGGGACGCCCGACCCTGAGCGGCATGTCCGTCAGGACCGTCGCCAACCGGAACCGCGCGCCGAAGCGCGGGTGGACGAGCAGATTGCTGCGGCCGAGCCACCCGATGCCGGCCAGCTCCCCCATCTTCTTGTGCGACAGGTGCGCCTTCTGGTTCTGCCAGTCGGTGATCTGCGACGCCGGGACCGCGAGGGCCGAGCTGCCCGACCGCTCTATCCAACGGACCGTTCGCAGGGCCAGCTGGTCCAGGAACAGGTTCACCATGCGGTAATGGTGATAGTAAAGCTTGGTGGGGCCCTCGACGATCTCTTCCAGGACCGCTGCCGACAGGGGCACGCCCAGGACGACCGCTTTATCATAGCGCGCCGCGGTCTCCGGCGCGATCGCGAAGCCGTCCCGGACCGGGGCGATATCCGCCACCCCGAAAATCTCCGCCCCCCAACGCCTCGTCGAGCGTCCGAGCAAAAAAGAATTCCTGACGGCCCGCCACATGGTCTCTCTTGAAGGTCTCTCTTGCTAGATAGGGGTGCTGTTGGAGGTAACCGTCGAATTCAAGGAAGCCCGGATGACCCCGCTCGCATCCGCGTAGAAACTGCGGACCCCCGTCACGTTCTGCGCTACGGGCATGGCGGTGACGTTGAAGTTGTTCGGGGTACCGATGAGCGTAAAGTTGTATCCCTGCTTGAGGCCCCCTGCCAGGAACGTATCCACGTAGGCGGGGACGGCATCCGCGAGGACGCTCAGGTTCCCGGGGAAGCTGGGGTTGGTCGCCCGGTACGTGATAGAGGCTGACACGATCACCCGCACGCTCGAGATCGCCGAGGTCTCATTGGCGTTAAGGCGCGCGCGCAGGAGGTTGGGGATCGCGATGGCGGCTATCAGGACGATGATGGCCACGACGATCATGATCTCGACGAGCGTAAAACCTTTATGTCCTCGCTGCTGGATCACTTCGGCTCCTTGCCGGACAAGACCGCGCGCAGGCGCTCCTTGGACGACCCGCCCGCCCTCTCCGTCTTGCGACGTATAAAGATATTTAACCACAATGACCCCAAAAATGCCACAAAAACGGCGACCGTGACGATGCCGCGGGGCTCCCCCCATCGAGGACCCGAGGCCGCCATGTGCCACAGGTGCAGAAAGGCGAGCAGGGCCCCGAAGCCGCTCAACCGTATGAACTCGCCGTTGCGAAAGACGTGCGCCCAGGAAAAAGACCGTTTCTCCCGGCGCGGATAAGCGAAGGGCGATGGGATAAAAGGCGGAACACGGACCGCATAATCGTCGAACTCCTTGCCGTATTTCTGGCGCAGATCCCTCTCTTCCTCGCGGACCGTGCCGGCGTAGAGAAAATAAAAGCTCGCGACATAATACAGGACCAGGAAGGTGTTCGCCGACGTCGCCATCACGCCGAGCCCGACGAGAAAATTGCCCAGGTAAAGGGGGTTGCGGGTATAGGCGTAGGGCCCGCACGTGGTGAGATGGTACGACTTGATGAGGTATCCCGAAGCCGCCAGCCGCAGGAGCGCCCCGGCCGCGAGGATGAGCGAGCCGGCCAGTACCGTCTCGTCCGTGAAGCGCGCCACGAACGGATAGACGATGAAGACCGGATACGCCATCCATAGCCGCAGCTTCTTAAACCTGATCTTGCCGGCCATCTCGTGCCTTCTCCTTTTTGCCCAAATAGACCATCAAGAGCGCGACCGCCGCGGGCGTGACGCCGGCGACGCGGGCCGCCTGGCCCAGCGACACGGGCCGCAGGGCGGTGAGCTTCTCGACGATCTCGTTCGAGAGGCCGCGCACGCGCCGGTAATCGAAGCCGGCGGGGATGACGATCTTCTCGATCTTGCGCAAGCGCCGGACCTCCTGGCGCTGGCGCGCGATAAAGCCGGAATATTTTACCTCGATCTCCACCTGTCTGGCCAGCGGTAATTCACGAAGGTCCGGGTGGCCGTCCAGCGCGCCCGCCTCCCGCAGGCGTTCCACATCGATCTCGGGACGACGCAGGACCTCCTCCAGCGTCGGTACCCGCTCCATCTCCGGCAACCCCAAAGAGACCAATAAAGAGTTTATGCGGCTCCTCTCTGGCCGCGTGCGCCGTAAATAATCGCAGCCCGTCTCGATCCGCCGGCGCCTGTCTTCCACCGCGCGGCACTGCTCCTCGCTGACGAGGCCGAGGCGATGACCGTGGGGGGTCAGGCGCAGGTCGGCGTTGTCTTCGCGCAGGAGGAGGCGGTACTCCACGCGCGAGGTGAACATGCGGTACGGCTCATCGGTCCCGCGCGTCGTCAGATCGTCGATCAGGACGCCGATGTACGCCTCGTCACGGCCCAAGACGAAGGGCGGCCGGCCCTTCGCCCTCAAGGCCGCGTTGATGCCGGCCACGAGCCCCTGCGCGGCCGCCTCTTCATAGCCCGTCGTGCCGTTGATCTGGCCGGCGCAAAAAAGGTTGGGGATCCCCTTGGTCTCGAGGGTCGGCCCCAGCTGCGTCGGAACGAGAAAGTCGTGCTCGATGCCGTAACCCGGCCGCAGGAGGCGCGCCCGTTCAAGCCCCTCCATGGAGCGCAGCAGGGCGATCTGGACATCGATGGGCAGGCTCGTCGAGACGCCGTTGGGATAGACCTCGAGGCTGTCGCGGCCCTCGGGCTCGAGAAAGACCTGGTGGCGCGGCCGCTCTTCGAAACGCACGACCTTGTCTTCGATCGACGGGCAGTAGCGCACGCCGGTCGAGCGGATCTTGCCCGTGTACAGGGGCGAGCGGTCGAGGTTGCCGCGGATGATCGCGTGGGTCTCGGGATTCGTATAGGTGATGTGACAGGGGACCTGCGCCAAGGAAAGCGCGGGCGTCCGGAAGGAAAAGGGCTGGGGCGGCTCATCCCCGTCCTGGCGCCTGAGACGGGCAAGATCGATCGTCCGCAGGTCGATGCGCGGACACGTGCCCGTCTTGAAGCGGCCCATCTCCAGGCCCAGGGCCTTCAAGTTGCCGCTCAGGCGCGCGGCAGGCGGCTCGCCCAGACGGCCGCCGGGAAAGTGCGTCAGGCCGATGTGAAGCAGGCCTCTCAAAAATGTCCCCGGCGCCAGGACGACGGTCTTGGACCGGAACGTCTCTCCCCGCGCCGTGCGCAGGCCGTTGGCGCCGTCGGCTCCGACGAGGACCTCGGCCGCCTCCGCCTCCAGGACCTCCAGGCCCTCCTGGCGCTCGACGAGCGCGCGCATGTACTCCTGGTAGCGGAACATGTCCACCTGCGCGCGCGAGGAACGCACCGCCGGCCCCTTCGAGACGTTCAGGCGCCGGAACTGCATGCCGCACGCGTCCGCGGCCAGCGCCATCGCCCCGCCCAAAGCGTCGATCTCCTTGACGAGCTGGCCCTTGCCGATGCCGCCGATCGCCGGATTGCAGGACAAAGCACCTATCGTCTCCCGGCGCAGCGTGACCAGGAGCGTGCGGCAGCCCATGCGCGCCGCCGCCAGCCCAGCCTCGATGCCGGCGTGGCCGGCCCCTACGACCAGACAGTCATAAACATTCATGGAGAACCGCCGGACAAACCAGAGGTATCTGCCGAAGGGTCAGCCCTTGGCTGTTTTGATGATAAGGCCCATCAGGTCCTTGCCGAGGATCTCTCCCAGCGACCCCTCTGCCGCGGCGCGCTCGGAAAAGCTCATCGTGCCGTCGGGCGTGACGCTGCCGCCGCACAGGAGGAGCGGCACCGGGTCTGCCGAGTGGCTCTTGAGCATGCACGGCGTCGAGTGGTCGGCGGTAACGACGATGATGGTGTCCTTAAGCTTGAGGTGCGGCAGGAGCTTGCCGAAGAAGTGCTTGTCGATGGCCTCGATGATGTCTTTCTTGCGCTTGAAGTCGCCGTCGTGGCCGGGCTCATCGGGCCCCTTGATATGGATGTAGAGGCCGTCGAAGCCGGCGATCCGCTGCAAGGCGATCTTGGCCCAGACCGCGTAGTCGACGTCCCAGTGGCCGGTCTGCGGCGGGACCTCGACGACGTCGAGGCCCGTCAAGAGCGCGATGCCCTTCTCGACCGGCATCTCGACGAAAGAGCCGAAGGAGACCCCGTAGAGTTCGCGCATCGGCGGGAACTGGGGCAGGTGGTCGCCTGCGTCGCGCGCGAGGATGACGTTGGCCGGCACCTTACCGTCCGCGACGCGCTTCTTGTTGACGGCGGCCTGCTGCAGGACCTGGTGGGACTTGCGCGTGAACTCGTTGATGAGCCCTGCGGCCTCGAGGGCGGCCTTGTCCCTCTCGTAACCGGGCATGGGCACGGCCTGGGCGACGAGGAGGTCGAACTTCTCTTTCGCCACGCCGAAGACGCCCTCGCGGTCGTAGGCGGGATCGGTATTGGTGATCCATGCCGAGAGCTGCTGGTGCATGCCGCGGATGACCAGGATGCCGCGGTGGCCGATGGTGTTCTTGAATTCAAAGGTCGCGTTGGTGAGCGTCACCTTGCTGTTGATCTCTTTGGAGAGGGCGGCGGCCTCTTCGGTCGACAGGTTGCGGCCCACGCGGCGGTCCTGGATCGTCTTACCGTCATCCGCCACGGTCGCGAAGTTGACGCGAAAAGCGACGTTGCCGTCCTCGACCTTCAACCCCTCGGCAAAGGACTCCAGCGGCCCGCGGCCGGTGTAGTACTTGTGGGCGTCGTAGCCCAACAGGCTGATCACCGCGATGTCGGATTCCGGAGCGATCCCCTTGGCGACCGTGTACATCACCCCGCTCTTGCCGGCCTGGGCGAGCTTGTCCATATTCGGGGTAAAGGCCGCCTCCAGGGGGGTCTTATTCCCAAGGGCCTTAATAGGAGTATCCCCGAGCCCATCCAACACAACATAAAGTATCTTCTTCATTTACGCGCCTCCTAAAATGCGTTTTTTTGACCCATCCACAGAAAGGCGTATTTTAACACCTATCCCCCACCGGGACAAGGGAATTTTGGCCTTGGACCGCCTGTTGCCTCCCCTACCCCCCCACCTTCGTAAAAACCAGGAAAAATACGCAAGTCTTTTTTCTGCCACTTTTATGCCCCGGGGACCTGGCGGCCCGGCTAATCCGTGTCGCGTTGAGGATGCTTTTCAAAAAACTCCCACATCAGCGGGGTCGCGATGAGATCGGTGTTCGGGTCATCGAGGAGGTAGCGCACGGGCTGGCCGCCGGGCCAGCCGTGGCCGCCGCCCTTAAGCGTATAGAGGATGATCTCTGTGCCGCCCAGGCACGGCCCCCAGACGTCGCGGGCAAAGCGGCTGTTCTGGGAGCGCCACGGTTCTGCCGGGCAGTTGTCGCGCTGTATCCACACCGCGAGCGACCCTGCGACCGAGGCGTCTTTGCGGCCATACGCGTCATACGAGACCTCGGGCCGGCCGCCCTCGTAGGGGACGGTACGGTCCGCGGTGCCGTGGAAGGCGATGACCGAGACGGGCGCGCGCGGCAGGCACGGGCTGTTGTTGAGCGCAGCCCCCACCACGCCTATCGCCGCGATCCGCTGCGACCACGTGCACGCGACCCGATAGGCGAGCATCCCGCCGCTCGAGATACCGGCCAGATAAACACGCCGGGGGTCGATCGGGTATTGGGCGCTCAGCGTCTCGACGAGCGTCTTGATAAAACCCTCGTCGTCGACGTCGTTCTCCCAGGCGAATCCGCAGCAGTTGCCCGCGTTCCACGTCAGATACCTGTCCGGGAGCATACCCGTGCCATAGGGATAGGCGACGATAAAACCCTTGCGGTCCGCGAGCTTTGAGAAACCCGTCAGCTCCTCCATCATCCGGGCCTCGGCGCCCTCCCAGTGCAAGGCGACCACGAGGGCGACGGGCTCTCGGCCGCCGGCCTTCTCAGGCACGTGCAGGAGATACGACCGGGTCCGGCCGTCATGCTCCACCGTACCCAGCCGCGACTTCGCCTCCGCCGCAGGCGGGTCCGCCTCCGGCAGATCCGCGCCCCGGCACACCCCGGCGACAAACGCAAATACCAACACCAAAAGGACTCTGCCCATAGCCATCCTGAATGTGAGACAATGAGCCAGGCTCTTTGTCTCAAATCCGTGCGGGGAAAATGAGACAAAGAGCCTGGCTGTTTGTCTCATTTTTGGGGATGCCATTTTTTCCAGAGGGTGTCCAGGGCCTCGGCGGCGCCGGCGCGCCAGACCACGTCCACGATGTCGGAGACCTCGGTATGGGACGGGTTGATTTCGATCGTCGGCCGGCCGGCCTGGTGGGCCAGGTAGACCGGCTGCTGGATATAAGGAAAGACGCTCGTCGTGCCCACGCAGAAGGTCACGTCAAAGCCGCGGCGCAACTCGCGTTGGAGGACCGCCAGCTTCTTCTCGGGCAGCGCCTCGCCGAAGAAGACCACCTCGGGCCGCACCACCGCCTGGCACGCGGGGCAGCGCGGCGGTATCTTGAGGCCCGCGTAATTTTTGACCTGCTTGCGCCAGGAACAGCTCATGCACGCTATGTCGTGAAGGTCGCCGTGGATGTCGATGACGCAGTGGGAGCCGGCCGCGTGGTGGAGGCCGTCGATGTTCTGTGTCAGGACCCAGACGCGCTCGACCGCGTTCTCAAAGGCCGCGATCACCTCGTGGGCGCGGTTGGGCTTGGCGCCCCGGCAGCGCTCCTCGATCTGGGCCAGATACTTCCACGTCACCTCGGGCCGGCGGTGGAGCATCTCGCCGGCCAGCGCCGACTCGATGGAGATGCCCTCGGTCGTCACCTTGCCGTTGTACAGACCGCTCACCCCGCGGTAGGTCGGCAGACCCGAATCCGCCGAGACGCCGGCGCCGGTGACGAAGAGGATGCTCTTCGCCCCTTTCAGCAGACCGATGACCGCGTCGACCTTTTCCATAGGGCCCTATGACCGACAAGGCCCCTGCCCGACTCCGTGCAGAGGCCCTGTTAAGACGATCCCATCAAGAGACGCGCTCACTTCGCGAGCTTGCGATAACCCACCCATACGAGGACGATGAACGCCAGCAAGAGCGAGACGAAGCGCGCGCCGTCCGGCAGCTCCGACCAGTAGTTGATGTACCCGTCCAAGACGCTGAAGATGCCCCCGAACATCAACCCCGTGCCGATCGCCTGAACGGGCAGTATCGCGCCCAGGATGATGACGAGGATCCCCACCGGAACGGCTACCGAAAAGAGCGCGCGCTGATAGACCCTTTGCCTGCCCTGGAACATCTCCCGCTTGTGCTGCATATCGGCCTTGGCCTGGGCCGATTGGTCCCGGCTGTAATCCATATAGCAACCGTAATAATCCTCCCACCGGGGCTCCTTGACGAACGTGCTGACGCCGAAGTGGACCATCATGGGAAAAACGAC
>CAZDLS010000042.1:0-13456 GCA_964506425.1 uncultured Planctomycetia bacterium
CGTGCCGAGCGCCGCACCGGTCTGGTTCATGTACTTGCCGAAGAGGGCCGTGCGCGTGGACCCCGAGAGGTCCGCGTCGCAGACGACGAGATCGGCGCCCCGCTTGCCGAGCTCGACGAGCGTCTTGCCGTACACGTCCCGTTGATACAGCATCTCGGCCATTACGGCGAAAGCTCCCTGACCGCGAGTTCGGTCTCGTCCTTCTTCGGGGCGCGGCCGTGGAAGTCCACGACGTTCTCCATGAAGGAGACGCCCTTGCCCTTGATCGTCTTGGCGATGATGATGCTCGGCATCTCCTTGACCTTCTTGGCGGCCTCGAACGACCTGATGAGGGCGGCCATGTTGTGGCCGTCGACCGCAAAGACGTGCCAGCCGAAGCCGCGCCACTTCTCCGCGAGGGGCTCGATGTTCATGATGTCGGCGACGCGGCCGTCGATCTGGAAGCCGTTGTAGTCGAGGATCGCGCACAGGCTGTCGCAGCGGTAGTGCGCCGCGGCCATGGCGGCCTCCCAGACATTGCCCTCCTGGATCTCGCCGTCGCCCAAAAGGCAGTAGGTGCGGTAATCCTTGCCGTCCACGCGGCCGGCCAGGCTCATGCCCAGGGCCACGGACAACCCCTGCCCCAGCGAACCGCTGCACACGTCGATACCGGGGGTGTGGCGGTCCGGATGCCCCTGGAGGATGCTGCCGAGCTTGCGCAGGCGCGAGAGCTCCTCTTTGGGGAAGTATCCCTGGAGGGCCAGCACGGCGTAGAGCGCCGGGCAACAGTGTCCCTTTGAAAGGTGGAACCGGTCGCGGTCCGGCCAGTCCGGGTCGCCGGGCCGGTGGCGCATGACCGAGAAATACAGCGCCGTCAGGATGTCGGTGCTCGACAAGGAGCCGCCCGGATGGCCGGAGCCGGCGCGCGCCAGCATCTCGACGATCATCAGGCGCACCTGGCGCGCCTTCTCTTCGAGTTCGCGGATCTTTTTGGAATCAATGACCATGGGGGGATCTTTCCGCTTCCTTCAGGATCTGCCGGACCTCCTCTTGGTCCGGATCGATGACCAGCGACCGGCGCCACGTCGCCCGCGCCTCCTGAGGCCGGCCGGCCTCCCAATAGGCCTCGGCCAGGTGGTTCAATATCTCGGGCTCGATCATCAGCTTCGCCGCCCGCTCGAGGAAACCGATCGCCTCCTCGATCTGGCCGAGCCGGAAGTGGACCCAGCCGAGGGTATCGAGGTACGCGCCGCTGAACGGGTTCTGCCGCACCGCCTCCTCGGCAAGCCTGAGGGCATCGACGAGATTCTCGCCCTTCTTGGCGTACGCGTAGGCGAGGGAATTCATGGCGTCGATGTGGCCGGGGACGTTCTCAAGGACCAGCCGGAAGCCCTCGATCGCTTCGTCCTCCCGGCCGGCACCGCTGTCCAGGATCGCCCTGAAGAAAACGATCTCCGGGTCCAGCGGATCGAGCAGGAGCCCCGCGTCGATGTGGACGCGGGCCTCGGCCTCGCGGCCCATCAAAAAATGAAGCTGAGACAGGATACGTCTCAGCTTAAGATGCAGCGCCTTGTTCTCGAGGTTCCCGGCCAAGAGGTGCTCATAATGTCGGACGGCGCTGTCATATTCCTGGCGTTGCACGTAAAGCAGGGCCAGCACGAAACGGGCGTTCTCGTTGTCCGGGTCCAGTTGCACGGCCCTGCCAAAGGCCCGGACGGCCTCACGGATCTTCCTTAATCGCAGATAATCGAGTCCGGCGCGGATATGAGGCGCAGCGCTCGCGGTGTCCTGCCGCTGGGCCTTCTTATAATGGGTGAGCGCCTGGGCGTTCTCGCCCAGGGCGTCCTTCATGAGCCCGTGAAGATATTCGCTGTAGGCGGCACCGACGCGGCGGCTCGAGCCCAGCGACATCCGCAAAGAGGGTGACGCGCACGAAGACACGAACAGACACGCCAACAGGCCGCAGCACGCCCAGGCGTGCTGCCTCGCCCTGAAAGAAGGCGGGACGGGACGGACGGGACCACGGACCCGTCTCACCTCAGCCCCAATCCCTCTTCTTGAGGTGCCGGAGCTTGCGACGCATCTTCTTTCTCTTATGCGTCTTGATCTTTCTTCTTTTTCTCTTGCGGCCACACGGCATAAGGCTACCCCGTCCTTTATGGAATGAGCTTGTTAAGCGTGTATTCGATGATCCCTTCGGCGCCCGCCTCTTTGAGCTGCGGGATGAGCCGCCGGACCAGGTTCTCGTCGATGACCGTCTCCACCGCCACCCACCGCTCGTCGGACAGATGCGAGATCGTCGGCTTCTTCAAGGCCGGCAGGAGCTTCAGGAGGCCGGCGACGCGCTGCGCGCGCACGTTCATCTTGAGGCCCACCTTGCCCTCGGCCTCGATGGCGCCGCGCAGGAGAAGGATGATCTGCTGCATCTTCCTCTTCTTCCACGCGTCCCGGACCGCCGCCTTGTTGGCGATGAACTGGGTCGTGGAGGTGCACAGGGTGGCGATCTCTTTGAGGTTGTGCGCCCGCAGGCTCGAGCCCGTCTCCGTGAGCTCGACGATGGCGTCCACGAGCCGGGCCGCGACCTTCACCTCCGTCGCGCCCCAGCTGAACTCGACGTCCGCCTTGACACCGTTCTTCTTCAGGAAATCCCGGGTGACCCCGACGAGCTCGGTCGCGATGCGCTTGCCCCGGAGGTCCTTGATGCCCCTGACCGCGGACTTCTCGGGGACGGCCAGGACCCAACGCACAGGGCTCATGCTCTGCTTCGCGTAGGCCAGGTCCGCCAGCCGGACGACGTCCGAACGGTTCTCCAGGATCCAATCGTTGCCCGTGATCCCGCAGTCCAGGACCCCGTCCTCCACGTAACGGGACATCTCCTGGGCGCGCAGCATGATGGGCTCTATCTCGGGATCGTCGATGACCGGGATGTAGGACCGGGAGCTTACCTTGATGCTGAAGCCCGCCTTGGCGAACATCCTGATGGTCGCCTCGCTCAGGCTCCCCTTGGGCAGGCCGACTTTTAGTTTTTGGGGGGCTTTTGTGCTCATTGACGGGCGTATTATACATTTGAAAAATCCCTTTGTAAAGGAAAATATGGTGCTGTATAATGCACTCACTTGCCAAGGAGCCTGTGATGCTTAAACTGTTGCGCAACAAGAAGGTATCAAAAAGGATCTTTTACGTGCTGGCCGCCCTCATCATCCCCGCCTTCGTCGTCTGGGGGTCGGCCAGCGTCATGAGGAAAGACAAATCCCCTAACATCGCGGGTCAGCTCTTCGGCGAAAAGGTCGGCTTCGACCAGTTCCGGCAGACGTACCAGGACTGGCGGATCCAGCTGCGCTACCAGTACGGCGACAAGGCCAGTGAGGCCGCCGCCTTCCTCAACCCCCTGCAGGCGACCTGGGAACGCCTCATCGTCCTGCACGAGATCAAAAAGCGCAACATCTGGGTCACGGACCAGGAGGTGGTCCGCAACATCACCCGCCTGCCCTTCCTGCAGCGCAACGGCCGCTTTGACAAGCAGACCTACGAGCTCTTTTTGAAATACACGCTGGGGGTGAACGCCCGGCAGTTCGAGGAGACCCTGCGCCAGAACCTGGCCATCGCCAAATTCATGGCCGAGGTCACCAAGGACATCAACGTCGGGGAAGAAGAGACCCGGCAGGAGTATGAAAAAGAAAACGTGGCCACGCGCGTGCGCTACCTCCTCTTCCCCTTTGACGGCTTTAAGGACGACGTGAGCGTCACGGAGGACGACATCAAGGACTTCTACGGGACCTCGCGCGAGACCCTGCGCGTGCCGCCCCAGATCAACACCAACTACATCGGCTTTGAGTTCGAGGACGAGGAGGCGGGGCGCACGCGGGAAGAGATGCAGAAGACGATGCAGGAAGCCCTCCAGTCGGCCCGCCGTCAGGGCCTGAAGCTGACGGCGCAGGAGCTCGGCTTCGAGCTCAAGGAGACCGGCTTCTTCGGGTTCCAAGACCCTATCCCGGATTTCGGGTGGCTGCCGCAGCTCTCGAAGATCCTCTTCGACCTGCCGGTCCTCTCTTTCAGCAAGATCGTCCAGATGGACCGCGGCATGTACATCTTCCAGATCGTCGAAAAAAAGGACGCCTACATCCCGGACCTGAAAGAGGCTGCCGGCCGCGTCACGGAGATCCTGACCGAGAAGAAGTCCAAAGAGATGGCGCGCGCCAAGGCCGAAGCGGTCTTAGAGACGATCAACACGCAAGGTCTGTCTTTTGAGGAGGCGGCCGCCAAGGCGGGCGCCGAGGTCAAGGAGACGGATGACTTCACCCGCAAGGCCTACGTCTCGGAGCTGGGGATGGCGCCGGCGCTGAAGGAGGCGGCCTTTGCGCTCGAAGAGGGCAGCGTGGCCCATGAGGTCATCGAGCTCGAACAGGGCTTCCTGCTGATCCAGTCCCTCGAGACCCCGAAACTCGATGAAGAGACCTTTGAAAAAGAAAAGGAGGCCTTCGGCAACAAGCTCCTGCAAGACAAGCGCGGGGCCGCCTTCAACGAATACTTCCTGGCGCTGCGCGAGCGCGCCCGCATCGTCAACTACGTAGACCCCGACTCCCTGCGCTGATCCCCCACCCAAAAATGAGACAAACAGCCAGGCTCTTTGTCTCAAATAAACAGCCAGGCTCTTTGTCTCAAATTCGCGGTTCAAAAATGAGACAAAGAGCCTGGCTGTTTGTCTCACATTTGTCTCAGACATTCCCTAAGTAGACGTATTTGAGTTTGCGGCGGGCGATCGCCTCGGCCCGGGCAAGGGTGGCGAAAGGCGTCGGCGGAGTGGTCAGCTTGTAACACGGGAAGTAGCGCGAGAAATGCAACGGCACGTCCGGTCCCAGGTGCGCGTGTATCCAATCCACCATGTCCCGGATGTCCTCATCGCTGTCGTTCTCGCCGGGGATGAGCAGGTTCGTCAGCTCGACGTGGCAGGCCGCGGCCATGGTCCGTATCGTCTCTAAGACCGGCGCGAGAGACCCGTTGCACATCTTGCGGTAAAAGGGATCGCGGATCGACTTCAAGTCGATGTTCGCCGCGTCGATAAAGGGCAAGACCTCTTCTAAGGGTTCGAAGCTGACGTAGCCGTTGGTGACCAGGACGTTCTCGAGCCCCTCCTCCTTCGCCCTCTCCGCCGTCTCGCGGACAAACTCATACCAGATGAAGGGCTCGTTGTACGTGTAGGCGATGCCGAAGGAATGGAGCTTTTGGGCGTACGCCACCAGCTCGGCGCTGTCCACGGCCTGCGTGGGCGTATCGACCTGCTTGGATATGGTCCAGTTCTGGCAGAAGGAGCACGCGAGGTTGCACCCCACGGTGCCGACGGAGAGGATGGATTCGCCCGGGTGGAAACGGTACAGCGGCTTCTTCTCGATAGGGTCGAGCGCCACGGAGGCCGCCCGGCCGTAGTTGGCGCTATAAAGCCGGCCGCTCTTGTTGACGCGCACGCCGCACAGCCCCGCCTGCCCCTCCCCTATCTGGCAGCCGTGCGGGCACAACCGACAACGGACCCGCATCCCCGGCAACGTCTCGTAATACGCAGCCTCTCTCATCCCCCACCCCGCCTGCCCCTGCTGACACTGTGAGACTAAAGGCCAGACCTTTTTGTCTCATTTTTTGAGACTCAAAGGCCAGACCTTTTTGTCTCATTTTTTGAGACAGATAGGTCTGGCCTTTAGTCTCACTTTAAGTCTTATTCGACCTTGATGCAGTTGACCGGGCACTGGTCCGCCACTTCCTGCAGGTTGCAGCTGGCGGACGTGTGCGCCTTCACGTGGGCGATACCGTCGTCCTTGACCTCAAAGACATCGGGACAGTTCTGTTCGCACAACCCACAACCCACGCAGGCCGATGCATCGACCGTTACCTTTGCCATCTCCCCCTCCTGGTTTATGCCGTTCGCCTTATTGTCCCACTGCGGCCGCGACGCGGTCCGCATATGCTTCAAGCTTTTTCATCTCGTCTTCGCCCGGGACGTATTGGACCTCGAAGGCCGGCTCAAGGATCTCCAAGCCCATCGCCTCGATGTCCCGACGGATCATCTTCGAGGCCGCCTCGGACCAGCCGTACGAACCGAAGATCCCGACCTTCTTGCCCTTGGGTTTGAGGCCGCGCAGATACGTCAGGAACCCGCCGACGGTCCAGAACATGTCGGCGTTCAGGGTCGGGGAGCCGACGAGCAGGACCCTTGAGTCCAGGATGTCGCGCACGATCTGGCTGCCGTCGCTGGCGCGGACCTTGTATACCTTGACCTCTATCTTACGGCGGGCCAGATGCTCGGCAAGGAAGTGCGCCATCTTCTCGGTCGAATGCCACATCGTGTCGAAGACGATCGTCACCTTGGGCCCGGCCTTGAAGGCCGTCCAGTCCTGATAGGCGCGCAGGATCCGGCCGGTGTTCCGGCGCCAGATGGCGCCGTGGCTGGGCGCGATGATGTCGAAGTCGAGCTCGAGCCTCGCGATCTCCTCGAGCTTCTTCGCGATGACGCTGCCCAGCGGCATGAGGATGTTCGCGTAATACTTGGCCGCCTCCTCCATGCACAGGTCCTCGCCCACTTCATCGGCGAAGCGTTTCGGCGAGGCCAGGTGCTGACCGAAACCGTCATTGGGCAGGAGGACCTTGTCCTCGACGACATAGGTGAACATCGAATCCGGCCAGTGGATCATGGGCGCCGTGATGAACTGGAGGGTGCGCCGGCCCAGCGCCAGCGTGTCGCCGGTCTTGACGATCCGGAAGGCGCGGTCCTTGATGCCGTAGTGTTTCTCCAGGCCCTCGCGGCCTTTTTGCGTGCACACGATGACGGCGCGGGGCGCGGCCTCAAGGATGTCCGGGACCGCGCCCGAGTGGTCCATCTCCACGTGGTTGACGACGAGGTAGTCGAGCCCGGCCGGATCGATAACGCCGCGCACGCGCGCCAACAGGTCGCCCAAAAACTCCTTCTTGACGGTGTCCACCAGCGCGGTCTTCTCGTCCCGGATGAGGTACGCGTTGTACGAGGTGCCCCGCGGGGTCACGTAACCGTGGAAGTCGCGCACGTCATAATCCACGGCGCCGACCCACGTGATCTTGTCCTTGAGCTCGACCGGGGTCATATCGGCTCCTGCGCAACGCCGGGCTCCTGCGCGGCGCCGGGCGCCGCGATCGCCTTCTCGACGCTCTGCATGTCCGTCAGGACGCGGCCGTCCCTGCCGTCCAGCCGGACCTTGCCCGACTCATCGGCGTAGAACAGGAGGCGGCCCGTCACGCCCCTGTGCAGCGGCCGGGCCGTTACCACGAAGTGCGCCTCGTCCGTCTTTGCGTATTGGAAGCGGTACCCCGCGGCCTCCTCCGAGGCGCGCAGGTCCTCCCCGACGCCGGAGGCCAGATACTTCTTGAGCGTGCTCATGTTCACGGGATAAAATCCCAGGTCTTCCTTGTAGTCTTCGGCCGCCCTGACGATCGCCGCGGTGTATCCATAGGCCGTCACGTCATTGAACTTCATGACCTGAGGCTGGGTCTCCGGGTAGAGCGCCACGACGACGCGGTTGACCGACGGCCCCAGGGAGAGGACGAAGAAAAAAAGGACGAGGACGGGCATCACCGCGCCGGCGAGGACCGCCCGGCCCACGGCCACGCGGTAGAGCTCGCGGACGCCTATCACCAGCAGGGCCAGCGACCACGCCGAGGCGAGCAGCCCGCCGACGAACGGGATGACGCTATAGATGTCCGCCGCGCTCTTGTAGCAGACGACGAGGACCGCAGGGGCGATGCCCTTATCGACGCCGAGGATCAGCTTCACCCCCGCCGCCACCAGAAGGAGCGTCGCCGCCAACGTCACGAGGGGCCGCGCGAGGATGAGCGGGTTTAAGAAGAACGACGTCTCCAGGGCCGCGATCTGCGACGAGAGCTCGCCCGCCGGCAGACCGGCCGTTGCCAGCTGTCTGAGCCACATGACATTGAGGCCGTCGCACATGAGCTTGACGTAACCCAATATCAAGGCGAAGACGGCCGCGTGGATGAGGTGCTGCCTGGTGTTCGTCTTATTTTTCGAGACGGCCTGGAAGAAGAGGACGGGCTGGAAGAGGACCGCGCCGCAGACGCGCAAAGCCCCCACGGCCGCTTCCCATGGACGGCGCGCGGCCTCCCAGGACGAGAGGGCTTCGGCGGGAGGAAGAAACCTCATGACATGTCAAGCGAGCTTCTTGAAATTATCTTTGGTGACGCCGCACTCCGGACATACCCAGTCGTCCGGCAGGTCTTCGAAACGGGTCCCCGGCGCGGCACCGCTGTCCGGGTCGCCCTTGGCCGGGTCATAAATATAACCGCAGACCGTGCACTCCCATTTTTCCATCACGCCGCCTCCGCAGGTTTAAGGTTATACTTCCTGATGTTCGCGTCCGCAATGGCCTGCACCTGCTTCAAGGCCTCCGGGTCCCTCATGACGTGCCGGAAGCGGCCCTGCGGCTTGAGGTACTCCTCGACGGGCTTGATCTTGGCGATAGGACGCGGCTTCATCTGGCCGTTCTCGATCTCGAATATCGGATACAGCCCCGTCTCGGCCGCGAGCTTGCCGATGTCATACGACAGGCCCGGCTCATGACGCCATCCGAGCGGACACGGCACGTGGATCTGGATATATTTGGGTCCTTTGATGCTGTGGGCCTTTTTGACCTTCTTCTGGACGTCCTGCGGATAACCGATGGTCGCCGTGGCGACATAGGGGATCCCGTGGGCCGCCGCGATCTCGGGGATCGGCTTCTTGGGCCGCGGGTTGCCCCTCGAGGCGCTGCCCGGCGGGCTCGTCGTGGTGTTGGAGTCCGTCGGCGTCAGGCCGCTGCGCTGGATGCCCGTGTTCATGTAGGCCTCGTTGTCGTAACAGACATACAGGACGTCGTGGCCGCGCTCCCACATCCCCGAGAGCGCCTGCAGGCCGATGTCGGCCGTGCCGCCGTCGCCGGCCTGGGCGATGACGTTGATGCCGTCCTTCTTGCCCAAATACTTGAGCGCCGACTCGATGCCCGAGGCCACGGCCGCCGCGTTCTCGAAGAGCGAATGGATCCACGGCACCCCCCAGGCGCTCTGCGGGTACTTCGTCGAGAAAACCTCCAGGCACCCGGTGTTGTTGGCGATGATCGTGTTCCTGCCGGAGGCGTCGACGACGAGCCGCGCGGCGATCGCCTGACCGCAGCCCGCGCACGCCGTATGCCCCGGCTTGAATAACGTCTCTGTCTGGGCCATGAATGCTCTCCTTTAGGACAAATGTGAGACTTTCAGCCAGGCTCTTTGTCTCACTTTTGAACCGCGAATTTGAGACAAAGAGCCTGGCTGTTTGTCTCACTTTTTATGCGAGTAGTTCCTGCCTCAGACCGATAAAGGTGCAGTCGGTCTGCTTGCCGGCCAACGCCTCATATGTCTCATAGACCGACTTCAGGGTGATGTCCCGCCCGCCCAGGCCGAGGATGAAGCCGCTCGTCTTGGGCGCCTTGGCGCCCAGGGTGCCCAGCGCCGCGCTCATGTCGGTGTACAGGGGTCCGCAAGAACCCAGCGAGATGCTCTTGTCGATGACGGCGACCTCCTTGGCGTCGGCGAGCGCCGCGAGGATCGCGTCTTTCGGGAACGGCCGGTAGGTCACGATCTTGAGGAGCCCGGCCTTCTTGCCGTCCCGGCGCAGGCCGTCCACGACCTCGCGGACCGTGCCGCACACGGAGCCGGCCGCGACAAAGACCTGCTCGGCGTCTTGCAGGCGGTAGCCCTCGATGAGCCCGCCGGCCTCGCGGCCGAAGGCCTTCTTGAACTCGGCAGAGATCTCGGGGATGATCTTCAGGACGTCCCGGTGCGTCTGGTCGATCGCGTAGCGCGTCTCCATGTAATAATCCGGATCGGCCAAATAGCCCATCGTCTTGGGATCGTCCACGTCGAGCTTGTAGCTCGTTTTGTACGGCGGCAAGAACCTGTCCACCTCTTCCTGCGTGGGCATGTCGACGACCTCCATGCCGTGCGTCAGGATGAAGCCGTCCATGTTGACCATGACCGGCAGCATCACGCGCGGGTCTTCGCCCAGGCGGTACGCCATGAGGTGCAGGTCCACCACCTCCTGGTTGCTCTCGGCAAAGAAGAGGACCCAGCCCGCGTCACGGACCGCCGCGACGTCCTGGTGGTCGTTCCAGATATTGATGGGCGCGGAGACCGAGCGGTTGGCCGTGGCCATCACCACCGGCAGGCGCATGCCCGCGATGTTGAAGACGACCTCGGACATGAGGAGCAGGCCCTGCGAGCTCGTCGCGGTGAAGGAGCGCACGCCCGTCGCCTCGGCGCCCAGCACGACCGAGGCCGCGGAGTGCTCGCTCTCGACGTTGACGAACTGGGCGTCGAGCTCCTTGTCGGCGACCATCCGGGCCAAGTCCTCGACGATGTGCGTCTGGGGCGTGATCGGGTACGCCGAGATGACGCCCGGACGGCAACGCTTGACGATCTGGGCGACCGCGTGTGAACCTTCCAAAAACTCTCTCATGACAGGCTCCTAGAGGTTAAAGCGCTTCGAGCTCCGACACCATCTCGATGTCTTTCTTGGGACAGACGGCCGCGCAGTTCCCGCAGCCCTTGCAGTACGCGTAGTCGCACTGGAACGTGTTCTTCTCCTTGCCCGAGATGATGCCCTCGGGGCAGACGAAGACGCACATCCGGCACGCGATGCAGTCCTTCTTCAGGAACTTCGGCTTGACTTCCGTGCGCCACGAACCGGTCTTGTTGGCCGTGCTCGAACCCGGCTTTGCGGTCATGTGCTTGAACATGATGTCTCCTTGAGAGTCACTTTTTGACGGAGGCGAAGCCCCGCTGGAGCGCCTCGACGTTCATCTTCACGACCTTCTCGCCCTTCTCCTGGAAGCGGCGGGTGACGGCCGTGGTCAGGTCCTCGAGCTTCAACTCGCCCGTCGCCGCGGCGAAGGCGCCCAGGAGCACGGTGTTGCTCAAAAGGGCCTTGCCGCCCGTGATGTCCATCGATATCTTGTTGGCCGACACGACAAAGAGCTTCTGCCTGCCCTTCGGCTTGGGGATCTCCATCCCCTCGCGGTCGCTGACGACGGCCACGCCCTCCTCCTTCAATCCCTGGTAACAATCGCTTCCCCGCATGAGCGTCGCATCGACGATGATGATGTAATCCGGGGTGTAGATCTGGCTCCTCAGGCGCACGGGCTGGTCCTCGATGCGCACGAAGGCGTTCATCGGCGCGCCCATGCGTGCCGCCCCAAAGTGCGGGAACGCATAAGGATATTGCCCTTTCGTAAAATAGGCATGCCCCAGGATGGTGGCCGTGGTGATGGCCCCCTGGCCGGCGCGCGCGTGGATGCGGATCTCCTTCATGAAAGACCTCCGTTTTTGGTCAAAGGAAGTCCCATTATATTAGGTAACAGGGGGAAAATCAAGACTTTTTCGGCCCACATTAATACGGTAAAAACACCCGTCCTCAAATAGTGTTTTTGCCTTTAGGGCCGTGTCGCCGGCGGGGATGCCCGGAGGCGACCCGGGAGGGCTTTTGCCGCTTTTTCATCGCAAGCGACAGGCGGCGCACCATCTTGTTGAGGCCCGGGCTTACCGCGACAGGGTACGTCGCGACCCGGTGTAACCGCCTGAAGGACCCCTTCAGGCGGTTAATGTTCTCCTGCGTCTGCTCCCGCACATCCTTCAGGGGCCGCGGTGCGTAGACGACCTCGCCCGCGCACATCACCATCTGCAGCATCGGCTCCCCCACCCCCTCGTCCTCTAAACCGATAATGTCCCTGACATAATACCCCTTCTTGTCCTTGACGCGGAAGACCTGCTTGCGGCCCGGCAGGGTCACCTTCTTCTTGCTGAACTTCATCGTCGGCACGAAGACCCCTTGCCCGTCGGTCACCTCGGCGATCTTGTAGATCACGTCCAGGGACGGCGCGTCCACCGAGGCGCCCATCTGGGTCCCCACGCCGAAGTCGTCGATCGGCGCCTTCTGCCTGACGAAGCGCTCGATCTTGTACTCGTCGAGGTCGCCGCTCGCGAAGATCTTGGTCTTCTTGAAGCCGGCGGCATCCAGCATCCGGCGGGCCGCGCGCGACAGGGCGACGATGTCCCCGCTGTCCAGGCGGACCCCCTTGAGCTCGTGCCCCTTGGCGCGGAACGCGCGCGCCACCTGGATGGCGTTGCGCACGCCCTCCTCGGTGTCATAGGTATCGACCAAAAGGATGCACGCGCCCGGGAAAGTCTCAAAGAAGGCGCGGAAGGCGTCCTTCTCCTTGGCAAAGGACATGATGTAGGAGTGCGCCATCGTGCCGACGGCCGGGATCCCGTAGAGCTTGGCGGCCAGGACGTTCGAGGTGCCGCGGCATCCGGCGATATAGGCCGAGCGCGCCGCCTTGAGCGCGGCGTCGATGCCGTGGGTGCGCCGCAGCGAGAAGTCATACACCCCGCGGCCGGCCGCGGCGGTGACGATGCGCGACGCCTTGGTCGCGACCATCGTGGAGAGGTTGACGGTGTTGAGCAAGAAGCTCTCGACCATCTGCGTCTCGATCAAGGGACCGGTGACGCGCAGGACCGGCTCGCCCGGGAAAAAGACCGTCCCTTCGGGCATGGCCCAGACCTCGCCGTGGAAACGGAGCTTGCCCAGGCAGGTCAGGAAATCCTGGCCGAAGCCGAGGCGCTCGAGGAAGGCGAGGTCTTCCTGGGTGAACTTGAGATCCTTGAGGTAGCGCAGGATGTCGTCGAGCCCCGCGAAGAGAAGATACGAGCGGTTCGGCGGCAGGTTGCGCACGAAGAGGTCAAAGGTGGCCTGGGCCTTGACGCGGTGGTGGAAATAGCTCTCGGCCATCGTCAGCTCGTAGAGGTCCACCAAGAGGCTCAGCGAGGCGGGCGCGGGCATCAGCGGATGACCTGGCGTTCGTTGCAGGTGTCGCAGAGCCCGAAGAACTCCAGGCGGTGCGAATAGATGCGGAAGCCCGTCAAGGAGCGCACCTTTTCGTCGAGCTCGCGGATCGACGGGATCCGGATATCGTAGATCTTATGGCAGTTCTTGCAGATGAAGTGATAGTGGGAGTGCACCACGGCGTCGAAGTGGCTCAGGCCCGTGCCGAAATCCAGCTCCCAGATCTGCCCCTGCTCTTTCAAGACGCGCAGGTTGCGGTAGACCGTCCCTAAGCTCAGGCGCGGGAACTTGCCCTTGAGCCTCTTGTAGATCTGGTCGGCGGTGGGGTGCTCGCGCGTGTTGGTCAAGAGCTCCAGGATCTTCTTTCTCTGGCGGGTGATGCGGTAGGACGGCTTGGCATGTTTTTTCATGATACCTTCTTTCCGTGTTCGACGCCCCGCCCAGAGACAAAAAGACACCCACTCCCTGGCGTGCAACGACGATTATGCGATGAAGGCGGGGAAGACGCTTCCTTAGAGGAAATTATCAGTAATAATTCTTATTATTATTTTATTACCGACGGGGACAGGTGTCAAGGACTTCTTTAGGGCT
>CAZDLS010000043.1:0-12901 GCA_964506425.1 uncultured Planctomycetia bacterium
TGTGTATCAGATGGAGGGGATCGAGGGTCTCAGGGAGACCGCCCTCAAGACGCCCTTTGGCGAACCCTCCGACGTCTTTCGCACGGGGACGCTCGATGGGGTGGAGGTTGTTTTTCTGCCGCGCCATGGCGCCGGTCACCGCCTGAACCCTTCCGAGATCAATTACCGCGCGAACATCTTCGGCATGAAGATGCTGGGCGTGGAGAACCTCATCTCGATCTCCGCCTGCGGCTCGCTCAAGAAGGAGATGAAGCCTTTGGATTTCGTCCTGGCGGACCAGTTCGTGGATAGGACGAACAGCGGCCGCATCATGACTTTTTATCGCGGCGGTATCGTCGTGCACGTGAGCCTGGCGGACCCTGTCTGCAGCCGGCTTGCCGACATCCTCTTTGAGGCCGGTAAGGGCTTGGGGCTTTGCATGCACCGGCGCGGGACGTACCTGAACATGGAGGGACCGGCCTTCTCGACGCGCGCGGAGTCCAACCTCTACCGTTCGTGGGGCATGGATATCATCGGGATGACGAACATGGCGGAGAGCCGCCTCGCCCGCGAGGCAGAGATGTGCTATGTCACGGTCGCCGCGGTGACGGACTACGACTGCTGGTATGGACCCGAAGAGGCCGTGACCGTGGAGATGATCATCGCCAACTTGACGAAGAACGCCGGCAACGCGAAGCAGCTGCTCAAGGCGGCGGTGCGCCGGGCCGCCGAGGCGACGTCGTGCCCGTGCCGCGAGGCCCTCAAACACGCCATCATCACGCAGAAGGACGCGGTCCCGCAGAAGCTCAAGAAGGACCTGGCGCCCCTGATCGGCAAGTACATCGGCACGTGACGCAGATATTCACCGCGGCCGCGAGCCGGATTCACCGGGCAGGACGCCAGCAGCAGACGGGCGTTAGGATTGTGATGGACTACAAGAAGACGCTGAACTTACCCCGGACGGATTTCCCGATGAAGGCGGACCTCGCGCGGCGCGAGCCGGCGACGCTCGCGGCGTGGCAGGAGATGGATCTTTACGGCCTGATGCGCCGGGCGGCCGGGGGCCGTCCGAAGTTCGTCCTCCACGACGGACCGCCGTACGCCAACGGCCGCATCCACATCGGCCACGTCCTGAACAAGACGCTCAAGGACATCGTGGTGCGGTATCGGTTCCTCAAGGGGTACGATACGCCGTACATCCCGGGCTGGGACTGCCACGGCCTGCCGGTGGAGCACGCCCTCTTCAAAGAGCTGCATAAGACCAAGGAACAGGTGGACCGCGTGGCCTTCCGCAAGATGGCGCACGACTATGCCATGAAGTACGTCGGCATCCAGCGCGACGACTTCATGCGCTTGGGGCTTGTCAGCGATTGGGAGCACCCGTATTTGACCCTCGATCCCGGTTATGAGAAGGCTATCCTGGATTCATTTGCGACGCTGGTGGAGAAGGGCTATATCGTCCGGGGGCTCAAGCCCGTGAACTGGTGCTATAAGTGCGAGACCGCGCTCGCGGAGGCAGAGGTGGAGTACGCCGGCCATGAGTCCGATTCGGTCTTCGTGAAGTTCGCGCTCAACGCCGATGCGGCGGCCGCCGCGCTCGGCCTAAAGACGGGGTCTTTTCTCCTCATCTGGACGACAACGCCGTGGACGCTTGTGGCGAACGTCGCGGTCGCGGTGCATCCGCAGCTCACCTACGTCTGCGTGGAACACGCGGGCGCCTCTATTATATTAGGTAAGGACCTCTTTGAGGCGGGGTTGAAGGAGAAGCTGGGCTGGGCCGATGCCAAGGCCGGCCGTACCTTCACGGGGGCCCAGCTCGAAGGCCTGACCTATCAGCATCCCTTCGGACTGCGGGAAGGCAAGGTGGTGCTGGCGGATTACGTCTCCAAGGAAGAAGGCTCGGGCTGTGTCCATACCGCGCCCGGCCACGGCCAGGAGGATTTTTCGACCGGTAAGAAATACGACCTTCCGGTCGTCATGCCCGTGGACACGCGCGGCCGCTTTGACGGGACCGTGCCGCACTGGGCGGGCCAGCACGTCTTTAAGGCGAACGAGGGCATCATCGCGGAGCTGCGCGCTGCCGGCCTCCTGGCGGCGGCGGAGAAGGTCACGCATTCGTATCCGCACTGCTGGCGGTGCAAGAATCCGATCATCTTCCGGGCGACGCACCAGTGGTTCCTCAGGATCGACCACGAGGGGTTGCGCCAGAGGCTTTTGGAGGTCATCGAGAAAGAGGTGGTATGGGTCCCGGCCTCGGGCCGCGAGCGGATCGCGGGCATGGTGGCGTTGCGGCCGGACTGGTGTCTCTCGCGCCAGCGCTATTGGGGCGTGCCGATCCCGGCGCTCGTCTGCAAGGCGTGCGGGACGCATACGCTGGACGCCCGCGTCGTGCGCCGGCTCGCCGACCGGGCCGGCCGCGACGGGACGGATGCGTGGTTCCAGGCGCCGGTCAGCGATTTTGTTCCTCCGGGGCTCCGCTGCGCCTGCGGGGCCGGAGATCTTGAGCGCTCGACGGATATCCTGGACGTCTGGTTTGATTCGGGCGTCAGCCACCAGGCGGTCCTGAAAGGGAGGCAGGACCTGAAGCTGCCCGCGGACCTGTATCTCGAGGGCTCGGATCAGCACCGCGGCTGGTTCCAGACCTCGCTCATCCCCTCCGTGGCGATCGACGGACAGGCGCCGTACAAGACGGTTCTGACCCACGGCTTTGTCGTGGGCGGCGACGGCCGCAAGATGTCCAAGTCCCTGGGCAACGTCATCGCGCCCCAGGAGGTGATCAAGGAGTTCGGCGCCGATATCCTGCGCCTGTGGGTGATGGCCAGCGATTATAACGAAGACGTGCGTCTCTCAAAGGACATCTTGAAGAACTGCGCCGACGCCTACCGCAAGGTCCGCAACACCGCCCGGTTCCTTTTGAGCAATCTTTATGATTTTGATCCGAAGAAGGACCGGGTCCCGCTCGACGGGCTGCTGCCCCTTGACCGCTGGGCGCTCATGCGGCTCAACGAGACCGTGCAGGCGGCGGACCAGGCGTACGCGTCGTACACGTTCTACGTCGTCTTCCAGAAGTTGTTCAGCTTCTGCAACGAGGACCTCTCCTCGCTCTACCTGGACATCCTCAAGGACCGGCTCTACACGGCGGGCGCTGCGTCACGGGAACGCCGCTCGGCGCAGACGGTCCTGGAGGCGATGGTCCGGGCTCTCGCCGTGATGCTGGCGCCGGCGGCGCCCTTCACGGCCGAGGAGATCTACCGGTTCATCCCGCAGGGCCCTGAAAAGAGACAGGTCAGCGTCCAGCTGGAGGGCTGGCCCGAGCCGTTCCCGCAGGACCTCTTGCGCCGGCAGGACGTTGTGTCGATCGACGCGGTCCTGAGCCTGCGCCCCGCGATCCTCAAGGCCCTGGAAGAGAAGCGCGCCGAGGGCGTCCTCGGCAGTTCACTGGAGGCGCGCGTGCGCCTGTCGCTGAAAGACAGAGAGTTGTACCGTTCCTTTGAGCGGCACAAAGACGACCTGCGGTCCCTCTTCATCGTCTCCGGCGTCACGGTGGCCTGCGACGAGAAGCTCGCGCAGCCGTTCGCCCTTGAGGTGGCCCGGGCCGCGGGCTCCAAGTGCGCGCGCTGCTGGAATTACGGCGAAGACGTCGGCGCGGACAGCGCCCGTCCGGGGATCTGCGGCCGTTGTGCCGCCGTCCTCGCCGCCGATCAATAAAAAAGGTTGCATGCCGCGGTGTTTGCGGTTATAATTTGGCCTTTGAATTCGGGACCGTACCCAACACGCGCACAACAGGGAGGACGTCAGCGTGAAGTCAAGGAAGATGACAAAAAAAGATTCACGGGTCTATAAAAAGTTCCTTTTGGAGAAGCGCGAGGAGCTGATGGGGGATATCGCGCACATCGCCGAGGAGACCCTTAAGAAATCGCAGAAGGACGCATCGGGCGACAACTCGGGCTACGCCTTCCATATGGCGGACGTGGCGACCGATACCTATGACAGGGAGTTCTCCCTGGGGCTGGCCTCCAAGGAGCGCATGGTCCTGCAGGAGATCAACCACGCGCTGCTCAAGATCGAAGAAGGAAGGTTCGGCATCTGCGAGGGGTGCAAGAAGCGGATCTCGAAGGTCCGGCTCAAGGCCGTCCCGTACGCCATGTTCTGTCTGAAGTGCCAGGAGAAGAAGGAAGAGGCGTTTTAGAAGAGAGTGTCTGCGATCACCGTATTCCTCACCGCAGGCGGCATCCTGGCGTTGGACCGCGTGACCAAGCATCTGGCCGATGCGGCGCTCGCACCGGGCGCCTCCATGCCCGTCTTCGAGAATATTTTTCATCTGACGCTCGTCCATAACCGCGGCGCGGCGTTCGGGCTCTTGCCGGATGCCGCCGTTTTTTTTATCGTCGTGGCGCTCGTCTGCATCGCGGCGATCGCCGGCGCGTTCTGGCGGCCGCACCTCTTCACGCGGCTCTTCGGACTGCGCGTGACGGACAGCCGTGTGGGCATGGGCCTGGCCCTCATCCTGGGCGGCGCCCTGGGCAACCTCATCGACCGCCTGCGCCACGGCTACGTCATTGACTTCCTGGATCTGCGTGTCTGGCCGGTCTTCAACTTTGCGGACACGGCGATCACCTGCGGCGGGCTCCTGATCGTCCTGGTGCTGGTCCGGCAGATGCTGAGCAAAGATGGCCCCCATACTCTTTAAGTGCCCCTTTTTTACGGTCTACACGTACGGCGTCTTCGTGGCGCTCGCGTTCCTCCTGAGCGTGCCGCTGTGGGTGCGCGAGGCGTCCCGGCGGGGGCTCGACGGTGAGCGGGTCTATACGCTCAGCCTCCTGGTCCTGGCCGCCGGCATCGCGGGGGCGAGGCTTTTGTACGTCTTGTTGAATTGGCAGGATTTTCGCGTTGATTGGTTGGAGGTCGCCCGGTTGCAGCACGGCGGACTCGCCTGGTTCGGCGGCCTGGTGGGAGGCATCGGCGCGCTTGTCGTTTACGCGCGGCGTTCGCGCTGGGCTTTGAGCGCCGTCCTCGACAGCATCGCGCCGTTCGCCGCGTTCGGCCAGGCCATCGGCCGCATCGGCTGTTTCTTCAACGGTTGCTGCTACGGCTTTCCTTTTGAGGGAGGCCTTTATTTCAGGGTGCACGCCACGCGGCTGTTCCCGTCGCAGCTCCTCGATTCGGCCACGCTTTTTTGCGTCGCCCTTCTCCTGATGCGGATGCAGCGCCGCGACACGACGGGGCAGGGACGCATCGCGGCCTGGTACCTGGTCGCGGCCGGCCTGCAGCGGTTTCTCATGGAGTTTGTCCGGGCCGACATGAGGCCTTACTATTTCTCCTTGAGCGTCTTTCAATGGATGGCTCTTGCCGTGATCGGGGCCGGGGCCGTCGCGCTGGTGGTATTACGATGCCGCAGAGGAGCTGCGTAGTCGAAGCGTCGGGTCAGGGCAAGCGGCTCGACGTCTTCATCAAGGAGCGTGAGCCGGATTTTTCGCGCACCGTCATCCAGGGTCTCATCGCGGGAAAAAAGGTCTGGGTGAACGACAAGGCCGCCAAGGCGCACGCCCGGCTCAGGCTCGGCGACCGCGTCCAATGGCTGTCCCCTGAGGCGCCCAAGACCGAGCTCGCCGGCGAAGACATCCCCCTGTCCATCCTCCATGAAGACGAGGCGGTCTGCGTTATCGACAAGCCCGCCGGCCTCGTCGTCCACCCGGGCGCCGGCCACCGCACACACACGCTCGTCCACGCCCTCCTGTATCATATCCCTTCGTTATCGGCGCTGAGCAAGGACCGGCCCGGCATCGTCCACCGTCTCGACAAGGAGACCTCCGGGGTGATGGTGGTGGCCAAGACCGGCGCTGCGCACATGCATCTGGCCCGGCAGTTCAAGGACCATGCGATCGACCGTCGGTACGTCGCCCTGGTCGACGGGGAAGTGGCCTTTGACGAGGGCGTCATCGACATCCCGATCCGCCGGCACAGGACGGACCGCAAGCGCATGGCCGCCGGGTTCAGCGACGACGCCAAAGAGGCCAAGACCGCCTACAAGGTGATCAAGCGTTTGGGCGGCTTCACGGCCGTGGCGCTCTTGCCCCAGACCGGCCGCACGCATCAGCTGCGCGTGCACCTGGCGCACCTCGGCCATCCGGTCCTGGGCGACCCTGTCTACGGCAGGAAGAAGAATTTCCCGCGGCTGGCCCTGCACGCCGAGGCGCTGGGTTTTACGCACCCCGTCACGGGAGAGAAGATGCATTTTTCTTCGCCTCTGCCGGTCGAGATGCAGGAGGCCCTGAAAAAAACGCCGCAGGCGTTGCCTCGCAAGCGCACGACTTCGTGATATAATAAAAGGATCATGGCAAAACGACCTGTCATTGTCAGGCCCTGCGCGTCGTTAAAAGGGACCGTGCGCCTGCCCGGCGATAAATCCATTTCCCACCGCGCCGCCATCTGCGCGGCCCTGGCCGAGGGCACGACGCGTATCGCACATTTCCTCTTTTGCGACGATTGCGAGGCGACCTTGCGCGCCTTGCGCCTTATGGGGGCGCGGATCACGGTCGACCCTGCCCAGGAGTGCGTGACCGTCGAGGCGTCGGGTCGCCTGCAGCCGGCCAAGGGCGATTTAGACATGGGGGAGTCCGGGACGAGCGCACGGATATTGATGGGGCTCCTTTCGGCCCAGCCCTTTGCCGCGCGCCTGGACGGCGCGGCGTCATTGCGACGGCGGCCGATGGGCCGGGTGATGGACCCCCTGCGCCGCATGGGGGCAAGGCTGGAGGCCCGCCGCGACCGTGAAGGAAAAGAGTTCCTTCCGGTCCGTGTCTTGCCGTCGTCCCTCACGGGTATCGCCTGGAGACAGAGGATCGCCAGCGCCCAGGTCAAGTCGGCGCTTTTGCTGGCGGGGCTCTTTGCCCGGGGCGCCACGCGCATCAAGGAGCCGGTCGTGAGCCGCGACCACACGGAGCGGATGCTCAAGCTCTTCGGCGCGAAGATCCGCCGGCGTCACGATACGATCCACCTGGAGCCCTCGCCCCTCACGTCACCGGGATCTGTCGATGTGCCCGGAGATTTTTCGAGCGCCGCCTTCTTTATCGTCGCCGGCCTCCTGGCCGAGGGGTCGCAGGTGCTGATCAAGGGGGTCAACCTGAACCCCACGCGCATCGGGTTGTTGTGGGTCCTCAAGCGCATGGGCGCGAGGATCCGCATCCTTCATCAACAGCTTGGCCTTGAGCCGACCGCGGACCTGGAGGTGCGTTCGAGCCGGCTGAGCGCCACCGTCATCGAGCCGCGCGAGATCGCGACGATGATCGATGAGTTGCCCGTCTTGCTCGTCGCCGCAGGCCGCGCCCGGGGGACGACGGTGATTAAGGGGGCGGCAGAGCTGCGCGTCAAGGAGACGGACCGCATAGAATCGATGCGCGTGAATTTGTCGAAACTGGGTGTCAATCTTAATGTTAGGTCTTTGTCCAAAAGGGAGGACCTGCTGGTCACGGGTGTCGAAGCGTTCCGGGGCGCGTCCTTCGAGACTTACGGTGACCACCGCACGGCCATGAGCCTCTTCGTGGCAGGGTTGATGGCCCAGGGGCCCAGCCGCCTCGATGATGCGGCGTGCATCAGCAAGTCTTTTCCCCGGTTTCTCTCTGCGATGAAACATCTCCTTGCCTGATAAGCGGTTTGGGTCCTGTTCAAAACAATATTTTATTGACACCGCGGCCCTTGTTTGGTATAGTTATGTCAAATTTCACCCGCCCAAGATACCGAAAGAGACGCGCATGCGCATGAACAGGTTCCTTTCGAGTGCCCTGAGTACCGTCTCGTCCCTCTTTTCCAATGACATGGGTATAGACCTGGGTACCGCCACGACCCTTGTGTATGTCAAGGGAGAAGGGATCGTCCTATGCGAGCCTTCGGTGGTGGCCCTGAGGAAGGGCGTGACCGTCAACCGGGTCCTCGCGGTCGGAGACGAGGCCAAGAACATGCTCGGCCGCACGCCGGGCAACATCCTGGCGATCCGGCCCATGAAGGACGGCGTCATCGCGGACTTCGACATCACGGAGGCGATGCTGCGTTATTTCATCAAAAAGGTACACCGCCGCCGTGTCCTGGTGAGCCCGCGCATGATCATCGCCGTCCCCTCCGGGATAACCGAGGTGGAACGCCGGGCCGTGAAGGATTCGGCGATGCGCGCGGGCGCGCGCGAGGTCCATCTGGTCGAGGAGCCGCTGGCCGCGGCGATCGGGGTCGGTCTGCCGATCCATGAGCCGGCCGGCAACATGATCGTGGACGTGGGCGGCGGCACGACGGAGGTCGCCGTCATCTCTTTATCCGGGATCGTCTTCTCCAAGTCCATCCGTATCGCGGGCGACGAGATCGACACGGCGATCGTCGAGTATCTCAAGAAGAACTACAATTTGATGATTGGTGAGCGTACCTCCGAGGACATCAAGATCAGGATCGGTTCGGCCTATCCCCTGGAAGAGGAGTTGAGCATGGAGGTGCGGGGGCGGGACCTCGTGGCGGGTCTGCCTAAGACCGTGACCGTCACGTCGGAGGAGATCCGCGACGCGATCGCCGAGCCGGTCCGGGCCATCGTGGACGCCGCCAAGATCGCCCTCGAGAGGACGCCGCCCGAGCTGGCCGCAGACCTGATCGACCGCGGCATCGTGATGGCGGGCGGCGGGGCCCAGCTGAAAGGGCTCGACAGGATCATCGCCGAAGAGACGGGTCTGCCGGTCCACATTGCCGAGGACGCGGTGACGGCCGTGGCCCGCGGAACGGGTAAGGTGCTGGAACTCGACAGCAGGTACCTGCGCGATGTCTCGGTCGCCATGAAGACCGAAGGCATTTAGCGATCCATCCGACGGGGCGTCGTGTTTTTTCCCAGACAAAAGCTCATCAAGAGTGCCGTCTTCGTCTGTGCCCTCCTCCTGATCGTCTTCCTTGCCTACCGGAACACCACCTATTCCCTGCGCGCTCACCTGACGGATGCGGCGAGTTTCCCGTTGACGTTGCTGCGTGCCCTCACGCACGAAACGCGTGCCGTCTTCCTCTTCCACGCCAGTTATTGGGACCGCTTGCGTCTTGAGCGCGAGAACGCTGTCTTAAAGCGGGAGATGCTGCGCGCCGAGGAGGCGATCTCCGAGAACGCGCGGCTCACGCGCCTTTTGGACCTCAAGGAGAACGCTTCCTACGTGTCGGTGGCGGCCCAGGTCGTGGGCAAGGAGTTCCACGCGCTTCGGCCGTATCTGATCCTTAACAAGGGCCGCGCGCAGGGCGTGCGGCGCATGGACCCCGTCGTGACCGCGGGGGGGCTGGCCGGCAAGATCCTCGAGGCCGGGCAGTTCTCCTCAAAGGCCATGCTGATCCAGGACCCGGACCTGGCCGTGCCCGCGATGGACCAGCGCACGCGCGAGCAGGGGCTCGTCTCCGGGACGCTGGACGGCCGCTGCAAGCTGCGCTTCCTCGATTTCGACACCGACACGCGGGAGGGCGACCTCGTCATCACGAGCGGCCTGAACATGACGTATCCGCCGGGGATCCTCATCGGCGTCGTGCGCTACGTCGGCACGGAGCCCTCGGGACTGGGGAAGTTCGCGTATATCGATCCGGCGGTGCGGCCCGGCGCGCTCGAAGAGGTCCTTATCGCAATCTTAGGTCATGACGGTGCTCCAGAATAGGTGGTTGTGGCCCTTCCTCCTCCTCGCGGCGCAGGTCATCGTCGACCAGCTGACGGGCGCCTCGGTCACTTTTTTCGATCCGTTCCTGGCCGCGATCGTGCTCTATGCTTATTTCCATAACTACGACGTGCGCGACAACATCCTTTTCGCGGGGCTTTGCGGACTGCTCAAGGACGTCGCGGGCCTGGATGTCTTCGGCCTCTACACCGTATCGTTCGTGCTCGTGAGCACGGGCGTCGCGTATGGGACGCGTTTCTTGAACAGGCAACTGGACGTGTTTGTCTTTCCTATCGTTTTTCTGGCGGTCTTTGTCCAGCGTTTCGCTGTCGGGATGGGCCGCCTCGTTTTTTTTGACACGGGGCCGCGGGGGTCTGTGATCGCCTTCTTGCTGCGCGCGGGCCTGACGGCCGCGGGCTCGGTGGTTGCGGCCTTTGCCCTCTATCGTTTTTCACGACGATGCGACTTGGGACTTACCGAATCCTCATCCTCCTGATGCTCGGCGTGGCAGCCCTGGGTCTCGTCGTGATCCAGGGAGTGCACGGTCAGCATTACGGGGACCTGAGCCGGCGCAATGCCATCCGTCTCATCCCGCAGGAGCCGTACCGGGGCCGTATCTACGACAGGCACGGCATCCTGATGGCGGACAACGTCCTGTCCTTCGACGTCGTCGTCATCCCCCAGGAGCTGCGCGACCCGCAGAAGACCTTTGCGGATCTGGCGGCCCTCCTGGGCATGACGCCCGGGGAGACGGCCTTCGCGTATAAAAAGGGGTACCTCAATCCGTTCACGCCGGCCTCCATCGCCGTGGGCATCGACAAGGAGAAGGCCATCGCCGTGGCCGAGCAGGAGCTCAACCTGCCGGGCGTGGCGGTGTATCTTAACGCCAAGCGCTTTTATCCCCACCGCGAGGCCGCGGCCCACGTCCTGGGATACATGAGCGAGATCGACCGGGAGCGCATCACGCGGCTCAAGTCTTACGGTTATGACTTAAAGGACAAGGTCGGGGTGAGCGGCCTGGAAGAGACGCTGGATATCTTCATGCGCGGAGAGAAGGGGGGCGAGCAGATCGAGGTCGACAGTCTCGGCCGCAAGGTGCGCTTGATCGGTTATCGGCCGTCGGCGTTCGGCAAGGACGTGACGACGACGATCGACATGGAGCTCCAGCAGCTGGCGCACGCGGCCATGCGGGGATACGCCGGCGCTTTCGTCTTGATGGAGGTCAAGACGGGCGAGGTCCTGGTCCTGTACAGCAAACCCTCCTACGACCCGAATGTCTTCATCGACCGGTCACAGACAAAGAGGCTCAACGCGTATCTCGTGTCGGCCGGCGCCCCGCTCGTGAACCGCGCGATCAGTGCTTCGTTCGCGCCCGGTTCGGTCTTTAAGGTCGTGACCGCCGCCGCGGCGCTCAAGGCGCGCGGGTTTCCTGCTTCCATGACGTTCGTCTGCCGCGGCCAGCTCAAGATCGGCGACCGGTACTTCAAGTGCTGGTCACAGCACGGTCCCCAGGATTTTTATCAGGCCATGGCGCACTCCTGCGACGTTTATTTTTATCACATGGGTTTCCGCGCCAACCCCGACGGTTTGGCGCGCATGGCCCGTGAGTTCGGTTTAGGCGAGAAGACCGGTATCGACCTGCCGCAAGAGGCCGCCGGGTTTATCCCTACCCGCGTCTGGAAGAACCTGGCGCGCCTGGAGAACTGGTATGACGGCGACACCGCCAACTATGCCATCGGCCAGGGTTTTGTCCTGACGACACCCCTGCAGCTGGCGCGCCTCATGGCGGCCGTGGGCAACGGCGGCATCCTGGTGCCGCCCCACGTGACGAAGGCGATCGGCGGGGAATCCGTCGTCGGCCGGCCGGCAAAGAGGGTCAATATCGATAAGGACCAGTTGGCCATGATCAAACGTTCCCTGCGTTATCCTGTTTCTTTTTCCAGCGGCACGGCGCATGACCTGGACATTTCGGACCTGGCCATCTGCGCCAAGACCGGCACGGCGCAGGTGACCGGCCTGCCCTCACATGCATGGGTGGCGGGCTTTTTCCCGGAAGAGGACCCCCGGTATGCCTTTTGTGTCTTTCTCGAACACGGCGAGACGAGCCACGCGGCGTGCGAGGTGGCCAGGGCGGTCTTTGAGGAAGCCAAGAAGAGGGGGAAATGGAGATGAGGCACCGGTCGCATCTCGTCCTATTCTGGGCGCTCGTCTTTATTCTGGCGGCGGGGTTGTTATGCCTGTACAGCAGCTGCCATCAGAAGGGCGATTTTATCCGTCGTGAGACATTTGTCAAGCAGGTGATGTGGCTGGCCATCGGCCTCGGCGGCATGTTCTTGGTGTCGCGCGTGGATTACCGGCGCCTGAACTTTTTCATGGCGCCGTTGTATCTGGCGACGGTGGTGAGTCTCGTGGCCGTGCTCGTCTCAGGCCGGACCATCATGGGCGCACAGCGGTGGATCACCCTGGGCGGCATCTCGCTTCAGCCCTCAGAGCTGGGCAAGTTCGTGCTCATCCTCGCCCTGGCACGGTATTACAGCTCCAAGGCGGTCCTCGGCGTTCACGCCGACGCGCACGCAGCCGACTTCGTCAGGGCGTGCGCCGTGCCGCTGGGCCTGACGCTCTTGCCGATGCTCCTGGTCCTGGCGCAACCGGACCTGGGGACGGCCCTCGTGTATCTCTTCATCTTCTTTTCGTGTGCCTTTCTGGCGCAGGTCCGGCTGCGGTATCTGGCGGGGCTCACGGCGGCGTGTCTGGCGGGCCTGCCCCTTTTCTGGTCCTTTCTTCTTAAGCCTTATCAGAAACTGCGCCTCTTGGTCTTTCTGGATCCGAACTCCGATCCCTTGGGCGCCGGCTACACGGTGATCCAATCGAAGATCGCCATCGGCTCGGGCCGGCTCTTGGGCAAGGGCTTCATGAGCGGCACCCAGGGTCAGCTGAACTTCCTGGCCGAGCGCCACACGGATTTTATCTTTTCCGTCTGGGCGGAGGAGTGGGGCCTGGCGGGCAGCCTCGCGCTCCTCGTCCTTTACGGCGTCTTGATCTTCGCGATCCTGCGCATCGCCGAGACGGCCAAGGACATGTACGGCCGGATGCTCGCGTGCGGCGTCGCGGCGGTGCTCTTCTTCCACGCGGCGGTCAACGTCATGATGAACACGGGTCTGTGCCCGGTCGTCGGCCTGCCGCTGTCGCTCTTCAGCTACGGCGGCTCCTCGCTCGTCCTCAACCTGTTGGCGCTGGGCGCCGTCCTCAACATCGCGCGCCAGAAGTGA
>CAZDLS010000044.1:0-12898 GCA_964506425.1 uncultured Planctomycetia bacterium
CAATTCCTCGCAGACGTTTGCCGAAAAACTTCCTTATTGTCTGCCGGTAGAGGGGGACTCCATCCGCTCAATAGACGCATAGCCATCATCAGGAGGATGCCATGTTCAGCCTACACGTGAGGATGTTTTTGCTGCTGGCGGTGCTCTTCGCCATCATCTATGCGGTGATGACGGTGGTCGGCGTCAGCATGGGGATCCAGAACTTTTACTTTTATCTTATCCTGTCCTTGGCTTTCATGGCGCTCCAGTACGCGCTGGGGCCTAAGATCGTGGAGTGGACCATGCGCGTGCGCTACGTCTCCGAGAGCCAGGCGCCGGACCTGCACCGCATGGTCGCCGATCTGGCGCGCGCGGCGCGCATCCCCAAGCCGCGCGTGGCGATAGCCCCCATGCCTTTGCCCAACGCCTTTGCCTTCGGCCGCGGCCTGTCGGACGGCCGCGTCTGCGTGACGCAGGGGATCATGGACCTCTTGGACGAAGAGGAGCTGCGGGCGGTGCTGGGTCACGAGCTCAGCCACCTCAAGAACCGCGACGTCCTGACGATCACGCTTTTGTCGGTCATTCCCCTGCTCTTGTACCGCCTGGCCTGGTACTTCCTTTTCTTCGGCGGCGGCCGGCGCCGCGGCGGCGGCCAGGCGGTGTTGATCGGCCTGGCAGCGTTCTTCTTTTATTTCATCACGAACCTGCTCGTCCTGTACGCCTCGCGCATCCGCGAGTACTTCGCGGACCGGGGGTCGATCGCGCTGGGTAACTCGCCGTCGGCCATGGCCTCGGCCCTGTACAAGCTCGTCTACGGCTCGGCCCGGGCGGACCGCGGGGTCGTGCGTGACGCCGAGGGCCTCAAGGCCTTCTTTGTCAACGACCCGTCGCGCGCCCGGAGAGAGATCCGGGAGTTAAGCCAGCTCGACCTCGACCGCAGCGGCACGATAGACCCCGAGGAATTGAGCGTCCTGCGTTCGCGCGCGCTCAACCTCACTTTTTCCGATAAGATGATGGAGCTGTTGAGCACCCACCCGAACATGCTCAAGCGCATCAAGGCGTTGTCGGCGGCCGCATGATCTCGATCAGCGGCCTCTCCAAGGACTTCGGCGCCAAGACCCTCTTCGAAGACGTCTCGCTCTTCATCGGCCCCGGCGAGAAGATCGGCCTGATCGGCCCCAACGGTTCCGGCAAGACGACGTTCTTCGGTCTCTTGCTCGGCGAGGCGGAGCCGTCCTCGGGCACGATCCAGGTGCACAAGGGGATGAGCGTCGGGTATCTGCCGCAGGAGTCACGCTTCGCCTCGCAACGGTCCGTCATCGGCGAGTTGTTGGAGGGGGACGACCGCATCCGGGGCCTGCGTCGGGAGAAGCGGGAGCTGGAGCTGGCCCATAGGGCGGATGAGCCGCGCTACGGCGACATCCTCCATGAGCTCGAGGTCCTCGACTTTTTCGAGTTCGAGCACAAGGCCGAGAAGATCCTCATGGGGCTGGGTTTTGAGGAGGCGGACTTCGACCGGCCCATCGCCCAGATGTCGGGCGGGTGGCAGATGCGCGTCCTTTTGGCCAAGCTCCTCCTGTTGCCCTACGATCTGCTTCTCTTGGACGAGCCGACGAACTACCTGGATCTCAACGCCGCGCTCTGGCTCAAGGATTTTCTTAAAGGATACCGGGGCACCTTTATCATGATCTCTCACGACAAGGTATACCTCACCGAGGTGACGAACTATTCGCTGATCCTCGAGCACGGCCGGATGACCAAGGTGCGCGGCAGCTACGAGGATTACGAGCGGATACGCGAAGAGCGGCGCCGGCACCTCGAGAAGAAGCTCGAGGTCCAATCCAAGAAGCGCAAGCAGCTTGATGAGTTCATCTCGCGCTTCCACGCGCAGCCCAACAAGGCGGCGGCCGTCCGCAACAAGCGCAAGACGATCGAGCGCATGGAAGAGATCGCCCTGCCGCCCGATCCCCGCGAGAGCATAAGGCATTTTTCTTTTCCCCGGGCCCGGCCGAGCGGTCAGCGCGTCATCAGTCTTGAAAAGATAAGCAAGGCTTACGGGGAGAAGCGGGTCTACAAGGATCTGGATTTCACGGTCGAGCGCGGGGAGCGCGCGGTCCTCGCCGGCGTCAACGGCGCGGGCAAGTCGACGCTCTTGAAGATCCTGGCCGGCGTCCTGCCGGTCGACGGCGGGGTGCGCGACGTCGGCCACCACGTCGAGATCGGCTACTTCTCGCAGACGCGCCTGGACACGCTGAGCCCCGAGAACACGGTCCTGCAGGAGGCCTATAGCGCCGCGCCGGGGATCATGCCGCAGGAGAACATCCGCACGATCCTGGGCGCGTTCCTTTTCACGGGCGATGACGTCGACAAGAAGGTCGCGATCCTTTCGGGCGGGGAGAAGAGCCGGCTGAACCTGGCCAAGTTCCTGATCCGCCCGCCGAACTTCCTGCTCCTCGACGAGCCGACGACCCATCTGGACGTGGACGCGGTCGACGCCCTGGTCATGGCGCTCTCCCGTTACGAGGGGACGTGCGTCTTCATCAGCCACGACATCCACTTCGTGCGCAGCATGGCGAACGTCGTCTATGAGGTCAAGGACGGCCGCGTGCGCAAGTTCTACGGCGGTTTTGATTATTATCTCGAGAAGCGCGGCCAGGTCTCGGACGGGGGGCCGCCGGCATCGTCCGGGAAAAAGGCGCCCCATCCGGACCACGACGAGCGTCTGCGCGTCAAAGAAGAACAGAAAAAGCAGCGCGAGGCCGAGCGCCGGCGCAAGTCCCACAACACGCGCCTGGGCGCCCGGATCCAGGATCTGGAACTCGAGCAGGAGGAGCTGCGCCTGGAGACCAGCGCCAAGTCGCGCGCCCTCTCGGATCCGCGCACCTATGCCGACGAGAAGAAGGCCCAGGCCTACGGCCGCCGCCTCAAGGAGATCGAGGCCCGTCAGGCCGAGCTCGCCGCCGAGACCGCCCGGTTCAGATCCCAGCTCCTTTGAAAATGAGACTGACGACCAGGTCATTAAAGTCTCAAAATTTGAGACCAAAAGACCAGGTCAAAAGATCTCATTTTTTTAAACGAGGAGGTTGACAAGGGGGCGGGGATGTGTTAAAGTAACAACGATACCACGATGGTGTCACAGAAGGCGATGAGGCGTTCGGTTCAGCGAACGCTTTTTTTGTTGCCTGATTCAACGGCGAGACTTGGGATAGAGACGTCCAGGAAGACCGCGAGGTCGTTTTTTCTGGACGTCTTTTTTTTGAGACAAAGGGCCTTTTTGAGACAAAGAGCCTGGCTCATAGTCTCACTCATAGTCTCACTTTTTGAAAGGAGGATGGCGTGAGAAGGTGGTTGCAGAGGTTGAGTGTCATCCTGGTCTGTTGGGGCATCGGCGCCCCGACGGCCTGGGCGCAACCCGAAGCGGCCGCGGCGTCGGCGGTCGGTTTGGATACGGTATGGGTGTTGGGTGCGGCGTTCCTCGTCTTCTTCATGCAGGCGGGGTTCGGCATGGTCGAGGCCGGATTTATCCGCGCCAAGAACGTGTGCAACATCCTGACGAAGAACTTCCTGGACTTTTGCATGGCGTCCCTGGGGTTCTTCATCTTCGGCTACGCGATCATGTTCGGTGCCGGTAACGGCTTCATGGGGTTTAAGGGCTGGTTCCTGACGGGGGCCGCAAGCGGGGCGGGCGTGCCGCTCTACGCCTTCTGGCTCTTCCAGGCGGCCTTTTGCGGCGCGGCGGCGACCATCGTCGCGGGCGGGATGGCCGAGCGGATGAAGTTCCAGGCGTATCTCGTCTATTCGTTCCTGATCTCCGCTTTCATTTATCCGGTAGTAGGCCATTGGATCTGGGGCGGCGGCTGGCTCGCGGCGAAGGGGTTCGCGGACTTCGCGGGGTCGACCGTCGTGCACGCCGTCGGCGGGTCTGCCGCTTTGATCGGAACGATGATCCTCAGGCCCCGCGACGGTAAATACAACAGGGACGGTTCGCCCAATGTGCTGGCGGGGCATTCGATCCCGCTCGCGTCCCTGGGCGTCTTTATCTTGTGGTTCGGCTGGTTCGGGTTCAATCCCGGTTCGACCCTGAGCGTCGGCAACGGCGATCTCATCGCGCGCGTCGCCATCAACACGAACCTCGCGGCGGCCATGGGCGGCATCATGGCCATGTTCACCGTCTGGAAGATGTTCGGCAAACCCGACCTCTCCATGGCGATGAACGGCGCCCTGGCGGGGTTGGTGGCGATCACGGCGCCCTGTGCTTTTGTCGAGCCGTGGGCCGCGATCCTGATCGGCGGCATCGGCGGCGTCCTGGTCGTCCTGGGCGTCGTGTTGCTCGATAAGGCGCGTATCGACGATCCCGTGGGTGCCGTGCCGGTGCACGGCTTGAACGGCGTGTGGGGGACTTTGTCCATCGGCCTGTTCGGACAAAAGGCCCTTGGGTTGGCGAACGACGGTCTCTTCTACGGCGGCGGCCCCGCCCAGCTCGGCGTTCAGCTCCTGGGTGTCGTGAGCGTCGTGGCCTTCATCCTTGTCACCATGGGGATCGTCTTCAAGGTCCTCGACGCGACGATGGGGCTGAGGGTGTCGCGCGACGAAGAGCTCAGGGGTCTGGACATCGGCGAGCACGGGATGGAGTCGTACGCGGGGTTCCAGATCTTTTCGACCCAATAGCCGGGACTTTTTAAGGAGGTGACGCGACCATGAAACTGATCATTGCGATGATCCAGCCCCACAAGCTGCCGGACGTCAAGAAGGCCCTGTATGAGGCCGAGGTCCATAAGATGACCGTGACCAACGCGCTCGGCTGCGGCCAGCAGAAGGGGTTCTCCGAGACGTACCGCGGTGTCATCACCGAGGTGAATCTCCTCAAAAAGATCCGGTTGGAGATAGGCGTCAACGAGGACTTTGTCGAATCCGCCATCCAGGCCATCGTCAAGGGGGCCAAGTCGGGCACGATCGGGGACGGCAAGATCTTCGTGCTCGATCTGGGGGAGTGCATCCGTATCCGCACGGGCGAGAGGGGGTCGCCGGCGATAGGCTAGGGCCGCAAGGGGGGTGTCCTGTGCGCACGCCCTTTCTTTTTCTGCGCCTTCATTTTTCCTTTTCCTTTTCCGGGCTTTTGTTATATAATAATACCGCTTTTGGGTTATTTGGTTTGCAACGCGGCCACCCTGTCCATTACTGTAACTATCAATCTTCAAACAGGTTAAGGATTAGGAGGTTTTATGGGGGCGGTTCATTTGACAGATGCCAATTTCAAGAAAGAGGTCTTGGAGTCCGGGGCGACTTGTCTCGTCGACTTCTGGGCGGAGTGGTGCGGTCCCTGCCTGCGCGTGGCGCCGATCATCGAGGAGCTGGCCGAGGAGTACAAAGGGCGCGTGAAGGTCGCCAAGGTCAACGTGGACAATGGCCCCAAGACCGCCACCGCCTACGGCGTCATGTCCATACCGACCTTGATGTTCTTCAAGGACGGGCAGGTCGTCGAGCAGATCATCGGCGCCGTGGACAAGACGGAGCTCAAAAGCAAGATCGAGGAGCACCTGGTTTGAAGACCATGGACGCCATCGCGCATATCCGCAAGAAGGCCAAGGAACAATCGACGAAGATCGTTCTGCCCGAGGGGCATGACCCCCGGGTCCGCAAGGCCGCGGAGTTCCTGGAAAAAGAGAAGATCGCCGAGGTCGTCCTGTTGGAGAAGGACCACCTCGAGCCGCAGAAGGTCGAGGAGTTCACCGAAGGTTATTATCAGTTGCGCCGGCACAAAGGGATCTCCCGGGATGAGGCCCATCAGATGATGCTCCATCCCGTTTTTTACGGGGCGATGATGGTGCGCGCGGGAAGCGCGGACGGCTTTGTGGCGGGCGCCGCCACGACGACGCCGGACGTGGCCAAGGCCGCGCTCTACTGCCTGGGCGTCGACCGGCGCATCGCGACGATCTCGAGCTGTTTTATCATGACGATCCCCAACTGCCGCTACGGGGAGGACGGCATCTTCATCTTCGCCGACTGCGGCATCATCCCCGATCCGACGACGCGGCAGCTGGCGCAGATCGCGATCTGCTCGGCGGAGCTGGGCCGCAAGGTCCTGGATATCACCCCGCGCGTGGCGATGCTCAGTTACTCGACGAAGGGCTCGGCCACGGGGCGGTTCGTCGAGCGCATCCGCGAGGCGACGGCCCTGCTCAAAGAGCTGGCGCCCGACCTGGTGGTCGACGGCGAGCTGCAGGTGGACGCGGCGATCGTCCCCGAGGTGGCCAAGTTCAAGTTTCCGGACAGCCCTATCCAGGGCAACGCCAACATCCTCATCTTTCCGAATCTGGAGGCCGGCAACATCTCCTATAAACTTGTCGAGCGGCTGACCGGCGGCCGGGCCCTGGGCCCGCTTTTGCTGGGCCTCGTCAAGCCCTGCAGCGACCTGTCGCGCGGGTGCGGATGGGAAGACGTCGTCGACTGCGCGGCCGTCACCGCCATCCGGGCCCACCAGGACATATCAGGTCAGAACATATGAGGCACTACAAGATCCTCGTCATCAATTCGGGGAGCTCCTCGATCAAGTACCGCCTTTTTGACGTCCAGGAGAGCGGCAAGAGGAACGGCGTCCACTACGTCCTGCGCTTAAAGGGGCTCATCGAGAAGATCGGCCACCCCGATTCGCCGGTCAAGGACCACCGCGAGGGGATACGCATCCTCCTGGACAACGTCGTGGCGGCCAAGCAGGCGAAGCTGAAGAGCCTGAAAGACATCTTTGCCGTCGGGCACCGCGTTGTCCACGGCGGCGTGGCCTTTAAAAAGCCGACGCGCCTGACGCCTGTGGTGGTGGCCAAGATCCGGGAGTGCGTGGACTTGGCACCCCTGCACAATCCGGCGAACCTGGCGGGGATCGAGGCGTGCCAGGAGTTCTTGCCCCACGTGCCGCAGGCGGCCGTCTTCGACACGGCCTTCCATCAGACCCTGCCGGAACACGCCTATCTTTATGGCCTGCCCTATGAGTATTTTGTGCGTTATAACCTGCGCCGGTTCGGTTTCCACGGCACGAGCCACCAATACGTGGCGCATGAGGCCGCGCGCCTCTTGAAGAGACCCCTGAGCCGTTTGAAGCTGATCACCTGTCACCTGGGCAACGGCTGCAGCATCACGGCGGTCAAGCACGGTAAGTCCGTGGATACGAGCATGGGCTTTACGCCCCTGGAGGGCCTGGTGATGGGCACGCGCTGCGGAGACATCGATCCGGCCTCCGTGATCTATCTGGCCGGGAAGGAAAGGGCGGGCCTGGCGGAGCTGGACCGCGTCCTGAATTACTGCAGCGGCTTGAAGGGCATCTCCGGCGTCAGCAACGACATGCGCGAGATCAAGAGCGCGGCGCGCAAGGGGCACCGCCGGGCGAGATTGGCCCTCGAGATCTTTGCCTATCGCATCCGCAAGTACATCGGCAGCTACATGGCGGTCCTGGGCGGGGCGGATGCGATCGTCTTCACGGCAGGCATCGGCGAGAACGAGGCGGACGTGCGCCAGAAGGTCCTGAAGGGGCTCTTTGATTATCTTCCCAAAAAGGTGAAGGTGCTGGTCGTTCCCACCAACGAAGAGTTGATGATCGCCCGCCAGACTTTCCATGTCGTGCGATAGGGAGGTCGGTTATGCATAGAACCATGCTGAAGTCCAAGATTCACCGGGCGCGGGTGACCGACGCCCAGTTGTATTATGAAGGCAGCATCGCCGTCGATGCGGACCTTCTCAGGGCCGCGGATATCCTGCCCGGCGAGAAGGTCGAGGTCTTGAATGTGAACAACGGCACGCGCATCGAGACGTACGCCATCGCGGCGGCCGCGGGGTCGGGGGAGGTCTGCCTGAACGGGCCGGCGGCACGCGCGGGCCACAAGGGGGACGAAGTCATCATCCTGGCCTACGCGCTCTGCGATGAAAAAGAGGCCAAGGGGCAAAGGGCCCGCACCGTCCATGTCACCAGCGCCAACAAGATTAAAGATTAGGTTCTACGGCGACCCGGCCCTGCGCCGGCGCGCCCGGCCCCTGGAAGGCGTCTCGGACGCGGACCGGCAGTGTTTTCAGGAGATGGCCGAGATCATGCGTTGCGGCGGCGGGATAGGCCTGGCCGCGCCGCAGGTCGGCATTGACCGGCAGTTCGTGATGGTGGATGTCGGCGAGGGCCTGCTTATTCTGGTGAATCCCCGCATCGTCCGCAAGTCGGGCTCCGCGGTGATGGAAGAAGGGTGCCTGAGCCTGCCCGGGGCCTACGTCAAGGTGAAGCGCGCCAAGAAGGTCACTGTCACGGGCTACAACGAGTTTTTCGATAAGATCGATATCTCGGCCAGCGACCTTTTGGCGCGCGCCCTGCAGCATGAGATCGACCACCTGCGCGGCCGGCTGATCCTGGATTACGCGAACGTCTTCGCGAGGTTCCGGCTCAAGAAGAAGCTCAAGGCCTATCTGAGGAGGGGCGGGTATGGAGTGTCCCAACAAAAAGCGCAACAAGAGTGAGTGTCCTTGCACGTACGAGCCCTGCGACCGCAAGGGGATCTGTTGCGAATGCATCCGGTATCACCTGCGCAACGGCGAGGAGCCCGCGTGCATGAAGGGCAAGCGATGATCCATGACGTTGTGATCATCGGGGCGGGGCCGGCGGGGTTGACCGCCGCGCTCTACGCCGGCCGCGCGCGGCTCAAGACGCTCGTCCTCGACAAGGCGGTTGCCGGCGGCCAGGTGCTCTTGACCGAGGTCATCGAGAACTTTCCCGGCGTCCCGGACATGAAGTCGTTCGAGTGGGTCGAGGATCTGAAGAAGCAGGCGACGGCCCTGCCCGACGTCACGCTGAGAGAAGGGGCGGCCGCCGGCAAGGTCACGAAGACCAAGACGGGGTTCCAGGTGGCGGTGGTCCCGGAGGCCGACGGTCCGAGCGGGACGCAGGAGGCCCGCTCGGTCATCGTCGCGACCGGCGCTTTGCCCAAACGCCTGGACATCCCCGGGGAAAAAGAGCTGACCGGCAAGGGTGTCTCGTATTGCGCGACCTGCGACGGACCGCTGTACCGCGATAAGGACGTGGCCGTCGTCGGCGGCGGCAACTCCGCCTTGGAAGAGGCGCTGCATCTGACGCGCTTTGCCGCCAAGGTGACGGTCGTCCATCGCCGGGACACCTTTCGGGGCGTGGCCGTCCTGGACGAGCGCGTGCGGGCGCACGAAAAAATAGCGCTGTGCCTCGAGGCGGTCCCGGTGGCCGTCGAGGGGGAGGGCCGCGTGCGGGGGCTGAAGGTCAAGAACGTGCGCACGGGCAAGGAAGAGACGCTGGCCTGCGAAGGCATCTTTGTCTTCGTCGGGTCTGTGCCGGACACGGATTTTTTGCAGGGGGTCGTGGAGACGGATGAGAACGGCTGCGTGCGCACGGACGAGATGATGGCGACTTCGTGCCGCGGCGTCTTCGCGTGCGGCGATTGCCGGCGCCGGCCTTTTTATCAGATCGTGACCGCGTGCGCCGAAGGGGCCCTCGCCGCCCATGCCGCGGGCAAGTACCTGGAGAGCGGGGCCGCGTGAAGAAGATCCCATCCGCCCTCATAAGGGTCGGCATCACGGCCGCGCTGTTGATCTTTTTGTTTTCGAAGACGGATATCGCGCAGATCTTGGACGTCGTGCGCAGGGCGCATATGGGGCTGCTCGCCGCGGCGTTCGCGTTCTTCTTTTTTTTGAACGTCCTCGTCCTCCTGCGCTGGCAGTGCCTCGTGCGCGCCCGCGGCCTGCGGGTGGGGGTGTTGCGTCTTTTTGGCGCGTATCTTTCGGGCCTGTTCTTCAATCTTGTCTTGCCCAGCACGATCGGCGGGGACGCGGTGCGCACGCTCGACATAGCGGAGCATACCGGAGAGCGCTCCAGCGTCCTCCTCGGGACGGTCGTCATGGACCGGGTCAGCGGTTTTTTCGGCCTCTTCTGCGTGCTCCTTTTTTCCCTTGTCTTCAGTTTCAAGCAGTTTCAGGATCCCCGCATCCTGACGGCGGCCGGCGTCTTGTTCGTCGCGCTCGCCGTGTTGCTGGGCGTCATGTTTTCCCGCCGGTTTTTTAAGCTTTGTTTTGGCTGGTTGCCGTTTTCCCGGCTCAAGGATTATCTCGAGCAGGTCCACGCCGTGACGCGGGGATACCGCGAGAAGAGGGGGACGCTCCTGGCCGTCTGGTTGATCTCGATCGCGATCCACCTCGGGCTCGTCTTTCTTTTTTTATTGACCGCCGGGGCGCTGGGAGAGCGGGTGGCGGTCGTCTACGCCCTGTTGTTCGTGCCGATGGTGACGGCCTTCAGCTCTCTGCCTTTTTTCATCGGCGGTCTGGGGGGGCGCGAAGCGGCGATGGTCTTCGTCTTCACGAAGGTCGGGATGGTCAAGGAGACGGCCCTTGCCATCTCGTTGTTGACCTTCGGTTTCATGTTCCTGATAGGGCTTATGGGCGGCGTCAGCTATGTCGGTACATTATATCGTCGACGGGTATAACGCCATCGGGCGCATCAGGACCTTCGAGGCGAAGACCCTCCTGGAGAGCCGGCGTCGCCTGTGCGCCTGTCTTGAGGAGCGCCGGCCCCACGGTTCCCGGCGCAACAAGATGACCGTGGTCTTTGACGGGTCGGTATCTGTCGCGGGCTCACGTGAGCCGTGGTCCTTTGAGGTCCTTTACAGTATCGGTACCTCTGCGGATGACGTTATTGAAGAGATGGTCCGGCAGGCCGCGCAGCCGAAGAACTGCGTGGTCGTGACCGACGACAAGGGGTTGCGATCCGTCGTCAGGCGGTCCGGCGCGGCCGTCAGGACGGTGGCTGATTTTTTCAAAGGCGCCTCTGCGGCGCAGGGGCAGCGTTCGCGATACGCCGCCTGCGACACGTCCGCCCTGGATATCGTCGCGCGCGAGAAGATCACTCAGGAGATGTGCCGTTTATGGCTGAAGAAAAGGTGATGGTGAGCGCGTGCCTCGCGGGCGTGCGCTGCGTGTATGACGGCAGCCACAAGCGCCGGGAGGCGATCGCCCGGCTGGCCGAGGAGGAACGGGCTTTCTTGTTCTGTCCGGAGCAACTGGGCGGTTTCACGGTCCCGCACCCGCCCTCGGAGATCCGCGCCGGTGACGGGGCGGACGTGCTGGCGGGCAAGGCGCGTGTGGTGTCGCGGGCCGGCGATGACGTGACGGATATCTTCCTGAAAGGCGCGGCGCAGGCGCTGGCACTGGCCCGGCAACGCGGCATCCGGCGGGCCATCATGAAGGCGCGAAGCCCCTCGTGCGGCTGCGGCCGGATCTACGACGGCTCTTTCACCGGCGGCCTGCGCGACGGCGATGGGGTGACCACGGCGTTGCTCAAGCAGAACGGCATCCTGGTCCTGACCGACGAAGAATTTCTAAAATAATTAATAATTGGTGTCGTTTCTGCCTAACCTGTTGAGAAAAAAAGAGATGCAAATAAATTCGGCTGGTTAAATCTATCCCAATGCACAAACATAGAGTCAAAGCCTGTCCTTCTAGTTTTAAGCTCTTAATTTATTCATAACATATTGTTTTTATTATAGTTAGGCAGAAACGACACTAATTAATTTCGGATGGCACGCAAGACGCAGAATAAGTACTGGCTTAAGTTCCTGGGGACGGCGGGCGCGCGGTTCGTGATGATCCGGCAGCTGCGCGCGTCCGGCGGTCTGTGGATCCACGCCGACACGGAGGATATCCTCGTCGATCCGGGGCCGGGCAGCCTCGTGCGCTGCGCCGCGTCGCGGCCGCGGCTGGACCCGACCCGGCTCAACGCCATCATCCTCACGCACCGCCACCTCGACCACACGAACGACGTCAACGTGATGATCGAGGCGATGACCGAAGGGGGCTTCAAGAAGCGCGGCGTCGTCTTTTTGCCCGCCGACGCGCTCGACGAGGACCCCGTCATCATGAAGCACACGCGCGCATACGCGGGCAAGATCGAAGTCCTGCGCGAGGGCGCCTCGTACGAGGTCGGGCCGTTCTCTTTTCGGACCACGCCGCGGCTGCGCCATCCGGGACAGACCTACGGCCTGCGCTTCAACATCAACGGTACCGACGTCTCGCTCATCTCGGACACCGAGTACTTCGAGGGCCTCGCGTCCTATTTCGGGTCGGACGTCGTCCTCATCAACGTCGTCTTTGCCGAGCCGCGGCCGGGCATCCAGCACCTGAGCCTGGCGGACGCCAAGAAGCTGATCGAGGAGCTCAAGCCCAGGAAGACGATCCTCACGCACTTCGGCATGACGATGGTCAAGGCCCGGCCGCACGAGTGCGCGCGGCGCCTGGCGTGGGAGACGGGCTTGAACGTCGTGGCCGCGACCGACGGGATGACGCAAGTCTTTCAAGAGGAAGGGACGCCGCCGCATCGGGGGACACCGTGAGCAAATATATCTTTGTGACGGGAGGGGTCGTCTCGAGCCTTGGCAAGGGTATCGCCTGCGCCTCCATCGGCAAGATCCTCGAGGCGCGGGGCTTCCGGGTCGCCCTCGTCAAGTGCGACCCCTACATCAACGTCGACCCCGGGACCATGAACCCCTTCCAGCACGGCGAGGTGTACGTGACGGACGACGGCGCCGAGACAGACCTGGACCTCGGCCACTATGAGCGCTTCACCCACGCCACGCTCACCCGGGACAACAATATCACCACGGGCAAGGTCTACTTTTCGGTGATCGACAAGGAGCGCCGGGGTGATTACCTGGGTAAGACCGTCCAGGTCGTCCCGCACATCACGGACGAGATCAAGCAGGGCATCCGCCGGGTCGGACGCAACGGCCGGCCGGACATCGTGATCGTCGAGGTCGGCGGCACGGTCGGCGACATCGAGGGGCTGCCGTTCTTCGAGGCGATCCGCCAGCTCGGCAACGAGCTGCCGCGCGGCGGCGCCGTCTACATCCACCTGACGCTGGTACCGTTCATAGAG
>CAZDLS010000045.1:0-4998 GCA_964506425.1 uncultured Planctomycetia bacterium
GCCCTACGTCGCCGCCACGATCGGCGAACACTTCATGTTCCGCGGCCGCGACGTCCTCGTCGTCTTCGACGACCTGACCAAACACGCGTGGATCTACCGCGAGCTTTCGCTCCTCTTGGAGCGCTCGCCGGGCCGTGAGGCCTACCCCGGCGACATCTTCTACATCCATTCGCAGCTGATGGAGCGTGCGGCGCGGCTCAACGCCGACCTGGGGTCGGGTTCGATGACGTTCTTGCCCATCGCCGAGACGCTCCAGGGCGACATCACGGGCTGCGTCCAGAGCAACCTCGTCTCGATGACCGACGGCCAGATCTACGTCTCGAGCAGCCTCTTCCACGAAGGCTTCAAGCCGGCCATCGACCTGGGACTCTCCGTCTCGCGTATCGGCAGCAAGGTCCAGTCCGAGGCGATCCGTCAGATCACGGAGTCCCTGCGGCTGGACTACGCGCAGTATAAGGAGCTCCTGCGGTTGATGCGCATCCGCACCAAGCTCTCGACGGAGGTGGCGGAGCGCCTGCGGCGCGGCGAGACGCTGACGCAGCTGTTGACGCAGGAGGCGCACAAGCCGCTCGACGAGGTGACGATGATCGTCCAGTTTTACGCCTTCTGGCGCAAGATCCTCGAGATCCTCTCCGCCGAGGGCATGGCGGTCTTCTGCGAGGAGATCATGGACTACGTGCGCGTCACGCGGCCGGGGCTCCTGAAGAAGATAGAAGAAAAAAAGCAGCTGACAGCCGAGATACGCGAAGAGCTCGATAAGGCGTTCGTCGAGTTCTTCCGCGAGAAGAAAGTCGTGTAAGCGAGGCCGTCGCCATGATCCCCCTTTACCAGCTCCGGGCCGATCTCCAGTTTGCCGAGGAGGTGCTGGAGATGATGGAGGTCTTGAAGGCCGCGACGGCGCGGCAGTTCCGCATCCTGCAGGGCCGCCGCAAGGGGTTCGAGCCCTTCCGCAGCCGCCTCGACGAGTTCATGGGCGTCCTGGGTGTCGGCCGGTTCCGGCACCCGTTCCTCGTGCCGCGCCCCCAGCTGCCCAAGGCGATCCTGGTGATCACCTCCGACGAGGGGTTCCTGGGCGGGCTCAACGCCGCCGTGGTGACCCTGGCCTTCGAGCAGGCGAACGTGACCGACGAGATCATCGTCATGGGCGAACGCGGGGCACGGCACCTCTCGGAGATGTACCGCGGCGCCTTCACCGTCCTGCCGGCGCTGAGCGATGAGATCACATATGATCGCGCCGGGGCGGTGCGCGATCTCTTGCTCGACAAGTATCTCGCCGGGCACATCGGCAAGGTCCTGATCGTCCATGCGCGTTTCTTGTCGCTGACCGTCCAGGAGCCGTTCGTCACGAAGCTGTTGCCGTGTCCGGAGCTCTTCCGGCCGCCTGAGTCGAAGAAGAAGTTCCAGCCCGGGCAGGTCCTCAAGAAGGAGGCGAAGGTCTCCATCGAGCCCGGCGCGGCGCAGGCCGTGGATTTTTTGGTGCGCGCGACGCTGACACAGCAGCTCTACGCCCTGTTCCTCGACAGCAAGCTCGCCGAGCACGCGGCGCGCATCGTGCACCTGGAGGGCAGTTATCAGGAGATCATGGAGATGAACCGGCACGTGCTCTTCAGTTTTTTCAAGCACCTGCACCAGAAGAGCGACAAGGATATCCGGGAGATCTTTGCCAGCCGCCTTCAAGGGGCGCGGCTCGGCCAGGAGTAGAGGGGGCGCGGCACGATGGCCAAAGAGGTACAGGCACCGGTTCAGGCGGGAAAGGTGATCGCCGTGCACGGCTCGGTCGTGGATGTCGTCTTCCAGGAGGACGTGGTCGTTCCCGTCATCAAGGAGATCCTGCAGACCGAGACGTACGACGGGCAGGAGGTCATCCTGGAGGCGGTCGAGTACAAGGGCGAGCGAAAGGTGCGCTGTTTCGCCCTGACGCCGACCTTCGGGCTCAGCCGCGGCGCGTCCGTGCGCCGTACGCGCGAGCCGCTCTCCATCCCCCACGGCGACGCGGTGCTCGGCCGCGTCGTCAACGTCCTGGGCAATCCCATCGACAAGAAGGGGCCGATCGAAACCGACAAGCGGTTTTCGGTCTGGCAGTCGGAGGTGCGCGAGAAGGTCGTCATTGAAAGGGTCGAGAAGGGCGGGACGGAGTTAATCGAGACGGGCATCAAGATGATCGACCTGCTCTTCCCCTTGATGCGCAACACCAAGACCGGCATCATCGGCGGCGCGGCGCTGGGCAAGAGCCTCTTGACGCTCGAGATCATCCATAACATCATCAAGAAGCAGAAGTGGATGTGCGTCTTCACCGGCGCCGGCGAGCGTATCCGCGAAGGCAACGAGCTCTACTTCGAGTTCTTGCGCAGCGAGATCCTGCCGCAGTCGGTCCTGATCTTCGGCCAGATGGACGAGTCGCCCGGCGCGCGCTTCGAGGTCGTTTCGACGGGGATCGCCTTCGCCGAGTCCCTGCAGGCGCGGGGGCACAGCATCCTGTTCCTGATGGACAACGTCTTTCGCTTTGCGCAGGCCGGCAGCGAGCTCTCGGCGTTGCTGGGCCGCATCCCGTCGGAGACGGGGTACCAGCCGACGCTGACGAGCGAGATCGGCGAGTTCCACGAGCGCATCAGCTCGCGCGAGGGCGCCTCCATCACCGCCATCGAAGCGGTCTACGTGCCCGCCGACGACCTGACCGATCCGGCGGTCGTGTGCATCTTCGCGCACCTGGACTCCATCCTCGTTTTGTCCCGCGAGCGCGTGCAGAAGGGCCTGTATCCGGCGATCGATCCTTTGATGTCCTCCTCCGCCTTCATGAACCCGACCATCGTCGGCAAGCGCCACTTCAGCGTCGCGCAGGAGGTCATCCGCCTGTTCCATAAGCAGGAGGAGTTGCAGCGCCTCGTCGCCATCGTCGGCATCGAAGAGCTCTCCAAGAGCGACCGCGTGCTCTTCCACCGCGCGCGCAAGCTCAGCAATTTTCTGACGCAGCCGTTTTTCACGGCCGAGCTGTACACCAACCGGCCCGGCCAGTACGTGAAGCTGGAAGAGACGCTGATGGCCTGCGAGCGCATCATCGCCGGCCGCGTGGACAGCGTTTCGGACGACGAGTTCTACATGCGGGGCACCCTCCCGTTCGCGTGACGTGAGACCCCGCGGCCCGGCGGCCGGCGACGCCTTGTAAGGCTCCGCGGCCGCAAGGTCGGCCGATCTTGTTGTGAGGGGGAAGAATGCTGAAACTTGGCGAGTTGTTGATCCGGCGCGGCATCCTGACGCAGACGCAGCTGGACATGGCCCTGAGCGAGCACAACCGCAGCGGCGAGATGCTGGGCAAGGCCCTGATCCGCCTCGGCTTCATCACGGAAGAGCAGCTGTTGACGACCCTCGCCGAGCAGCTGGCGATCCCGTTCGTGCCCAGCCTCAGGGAGCGTAAGGTCGCGGACGACGTGGTCCAGAGGGTGCCGGCGCGCTTTGTCTGGCACTACAAGTTCATGCCGCTGGCACTCTCCGGTAACACCTTGACCATCGCCGTCTCCAACCCCCTTGACGTTTGGCCCACGGAGGACATCAAGTTCCACCTCGGGTTCGAGGTGGAGGTCGTCCTCGCCGTCGAAGAGGAGATCATGGCGACGATCAAGAAGTATTACGGCATGGGCGCCGCGATGGTCGAGGACATCCTTGATAAGGACAAGGGGCAGGCGGGCGGGTCGCCCAAGGCCGCCGAGGAGGGGATCGGGGCGATCACGGTCTTGGACTCCCCCGAGAAGATGGCGCAGGACGCCTCCGTCGTCAAGCTCGTCAACCAGCTCCTCGCCGAGGCCATCCAGTCGCGCGCGACCGACATCCACATCGAGCCGTTCCGCGACCGCGTCAAGGTGCGCTACCGCATCGACGGCGTTCTCTACGAGGTCCCCGTCCCCGAGACCATCCGCCAGCTGCATCTCGCCATCACCTCGCGCATCAAGATCATCGCCAACATGGACATCGTCGAGCGGCGCCTGCCGCAGGACGGCCGCGCCAAGGTCAAGCTCGCGGACAAGGACGTGGACCTGCGCATCTCCATCATCCCGACCTTGTACGGCGAGAACCTCGTCATCCGTATCCTGCCGACGAACATGCTCTTCGACATGAAAGAGCTGGGCATGTCGGCTTCGGACACGAAGCTCATCGAGGAGTACATCGAGAAGCCGCACGGCATCATCTTTTTGACCGGCCCGACGGGGAGCGGCAAGACGACGACGCTGTACTCGTTCTTGTCGAAGCTCAACAAGCCCGACGTCAAGATCATCACCGTCGAGGACCCGATCGAATATGAGCTCATCGGCATCACCCAGCTGCAGGTCAACGCGAAGATCGGGCTTACCTTCGCCAGCGCCTTGCGCAACCTCCTGCGTCACGACCCCGACGTCATGATGGTCGGCGAGGTGCGGGACCTCGAGACCGCGGAGCTCGCGATCCGCACCGCGCTCACCGGCCACCTCGTCTTCTCGACGCTGCACACCAACGACGCGCCGTCGGGCGTGACGCGGCTCTTGGACATGGGCATGGAGCCGTACCTCGTGGCCTCCTCGGTCCAGATCTTCATCGCCCAGCGCCTCGTGCGCACGATCTGTCCGGAATGCAAGGAGAAGGTGACGCTCAAAGAGGTGATGAAGGACATCAAGGAGACGCCGAAGGAGACGATCGAGGTCATCGAGCGGCCGGAACACATCTTCAGGGGCAAGGGGTGCGACGCATGCAAGTTCACGGGGTATCGGGGCCGCGTGGCCATCTATGAGATACTGCCGATCACCGAGAAGGTCCGCCAGCTGATCGTGGACAAGGCCTCCGCCACGCAGATCAAGAAGGTGGCCATCGAGGCGGGCATGCGCTCGCTGACGCGCGAGGGCTGGGCCAAGATCGCGGCCGGCCTGACGACCCCCGAAGAGGTCATGCGCGTCACCGAGCTCACCTGACCTGCGGTAAAGTGGCAGTAAAAGACCTGGTCTTTTACTGCCATAATGTGGCATAAACAGACCA
>CAZDLS010000045.1:5008-12778 GCA_964506425.1 uncultured Planctomycetia bacterium
CACCGAGCTCACCTGAGGCAATGTGAGACAATGAGCCAGGCTCTTTGTCTCATTTTTGAAGCGCGATTTTGAGACAAAGAGCCTGGCTGTTTGTCTCACTTTAGCGCAACAGGTTGACAGGCAAGGAGAAGCGGTATGCCGACGTATACGTATCTAGCGAAGAAAAATCTCAATGAGACCGTTGAGGGGATGGTCGTCGCGGACAGCGAGGACAACGCCGTTGACAAGCTCATCGAGATGGGGCTTTCGCCCGTGAAGGTGGCGCCGTTGGTCGGGAACGCGCAGCGCAAGAGCGCCGGGGCCGGCGCGTCGTTCATGTCGCGGCGCGGGCTCAGCGTGCGGGACCTGACCATCTTCACGAACCAGCTCAAGAGCCTGGTCAAGGCCCGCGTGGACCTCTTAAAGTCGCTTTCTATCCTCTTCGGCCAGACCGAGAAGATCAGGCTTAAGGAGCTCATCACCGATATCCACACCGACGTCAAGAACGGCGCGACCTTCTCCGAGTCGCTCGCACGGCATCCGAATTTTTTCCCCGTCATCTACGTGAACCTCATCCGCATCGGCGAGGCCTCGGGGCGCCTCGACGAAGTACTTGAGGAGCTCGACCGCTTCCTCGCCAAGGATGAGGAGTTCCGCATGCACCTGAAGACGGCGATGGCGTACCCGATCCTGATGATCACCGTCGGCGTGGCCGTCATCTTCGTTCTCTTCAGCTACGTCATCCCGCAGCTGAGCTCTATCTTTTCGGACTTCGATTATGCCCTGCCCCTGCCTACCCAGATTATGCTGGCGGTCAGCGAGTTTTTCAAATCGTACTGGGGAGTACTCGTCGGCGTCATCGTGGCGGGGGCCGTGACGCTCGTCCAGATGAACAAGTCCCCGGCGGGGCGCGCCAAGCTCGACTGGTGCAAGCTCCACATCCCGATATGGGCGGGTCTCTCGCTCAAGCAGTCGCTCTCGCGTTTCTGCCGGACGCTGTCTTTGTTGATCCGCAGCGGCCTGCCCGCCTTCCAGGCCCTCGGGGCTTCCATCCCGACGCTGGAGAATGCGGTCTTCGTCCGCGAGATGGAAGTGGTCAAGAAGGACGTCCTCGAGGGCGCGTCGATGGCCGGCAGCATGAAGAAGGTGGCGTTCCTGCCGCCGTTCATGGTGCAGATGGTCTCCGTCGGGGAAGAGGGCGGCAAGCTTGACGGCGTCTTGAACGAGGTCGCCAATATCTACACGCAGGAAGTCGATGCGAAGCTGAAGGTGATCACGTCGCTCCTGGAGCCGATGATCATCCTCGTCTTGGGTATCGTTTTGGGGGCGGTCGTCATGGCGATGCTCCTGCCGATATTCCAGATCAACCTTTTGATCAAGTAGAGCGCATGACGGTAACCGTCGTCTTGGAGATCGGGAATCCCTGGCTCAAGGTCGTCGTCGTGCGCTCGGCGATCGGCACGGCGTACGTCAAGGCGCTGGCGCTCTTCCAGCTTACCAGCGGCACCGACGAGGTCATCGCCAGGCAGGTGGCGGAGTTCCTGAAGGCACAAAAGATCAAGCGCGCCCAGAGCGCCATCATCTCCTTTTCGCGCAACGCCGTCACCCTGCGCAATCTGCGCATCCCCTCGGCCAATCCCTCCGAGATCGACGACATGATCAAGCTCCACGTCGGCCGCCAGGTCCCCTACGCCAAGGAGGAGATCATCAGCGGTTACCGCATCGTCGGCAAGGACACGATGGGGTACTCTAAGGTGATGCTCGCGATCGTCCACCGCGAGAGCGTGCGCCGCATCTTCCGTATCCTGGAACGGGCGGGTCTCTACACGGACCGCCTGGAGCTCTCCTCCGACGGCGTCTTGTCGTGGCTGTGTCTCGCCCTGAAGGGCATCGGCAGCCGCACGAGCGAGAGCTTCATCATCCTCGACGTGGACAACACCTTCACGGATTTCATCATCTCGGGCTCGGAGAACATCCTCTTCAGCCGCGTGATCACGCAGGGCCGCGAGCAGCTCGTCGAGCAGGAGAAGTGGCCGAAGTTCCTCGGCGAGATGAAGCAGACGCTCGTCATTTCCCAAGGGGAAGAGATCGCGCAGAAGCCGACCAGGATCTACCTGACCGGCGCCGGCGCGGGCCTGGAGAAGCTGGCCTCGAGGATCGAGACGGAGTTCAATCTTCCCGTCGAGAGGGTCGCCCTCCTTCGGGGGCTGCCGTTGGCCAAGGAGGTGACCCTGGAGCCCGAGGGGGTGCTCGACGAGGCGTCGTACAGCGCGCTCCTGGGCTTGGGCCTCGACGCGCAGAAGAAAAAGATCAACTTCGTCCTGCCCGAGGCGCAGATCCGCAAGGCCCTGCGCGAGAAGACGCGCGAGGCCGTCATCCTCGCTTCGAGCGCGATGTACCTGATCTTGATCCTCTGCGGCGTCTTTCTGGAGCGCATGCACGCCAAGCAGGCCCGGCTGGACCTGATCGGGGAGCGGTATAAGTCGATGGAGGAAGGCGTCAAGGTCCTCGACGGGAAACTGGAGCGCCTGCGCCAGATCAAGTCCAAGCTCGATACCCAGACGCTCGCGATCAACTATCTCATGGAGGTCTCGCGTCTCCTGCCCGGCGAGATCCTCGTGACGAACATCGGTTTCGTCAAGGACGAGCAGGTGACGATCAAGGGGCGCACGGCGCAGATGTCGGACATCTTCAAGTTCATCACGCAGCTGGAGACCTCGCCCCACTTCAAGGACATCCAGACACGCTACACGACGCGCCGAACCTTCAAGGGCGTGGACTTGAACGAGTTTGAGCTGATCTGTCCCGTTGAGGCGGGGGAAAACGGGAGCCACGCCGGCAAGAAAGGCGCCGAAGGGCAAGGATGAGCATGACGTTGAAGAAGCGCGAGATGACGCTGGTGTTCGTGATCGTCGGGTTCTTCGGGGTGTGGGGGCTGGTGCGGACGATCTTCGTGCCTTTCCAGGAACGCCTGGCGACGCTCGAGCGCACCCTTGTTCTCCAGGAGGCGCGCTTCAAGAAGGGCGCGACCCTGCGCGAGCACGGCGACACCATCACGAGTGAATACGCCAAGTACGAGAGTTATTTTTCGCTGGGCGGCATCTCGGACGAAGAGGCCGTCGCCGCGTTCTTGAAAGAGATCGAGAAGCTCAGCCGCGCCACCGAGCTGACGATCCTTGACATGAAACCCCAGAAGAACGTCGAGAAGGACAAATTTTCCAAGCAGTTCCAGATCGTGGTGAAGGCGGAGTCGGGGATGGGTGAGCTCGTGAAGTTCCTGTATGCGCTTCATGCCTCGCCGCTCTTGTTCAGCGTCGAGAAGATGACCTTGTTGTCGAAGAGCGACGACCCGTCCCTGTTGAGCTCGACTTTGACGGTGGTCGGCGTGGTCTTCACGTGAGGTCCGTGTTGTAACGCTCTGCAGTAAAGGAGGAAGCCATGCACAAAAAAGGGTTTACACTGATCGAGATCATGCTGGTCGTGATCATTCTGGGCGTGCTGGCGGCGATGGTCGTGCCGCGGCTGACCGGCCGGTCGGACGAGGCGCGGCGGTCCGTCGCCAAGACGGACATCGAGTCGAACCTTGCCCTGGCCATCGACCTGTATGAGGTGGACACGGGTTCCTACCCGGGCGATCTGAGCGATTTGCTGAGCCAGCCGGGGGCGGCGTCCGGCTGGAAGGGGCCGTACCTCAAGAAGGCGCCCAAGGACCCGTGGGGCCGCGAGTACGTGTACCGCTACCCGGGCACGCAAAACCCGGACAGCTACGACCTCTTCTCGAAAGGCAAGGACGGCTCCGAGGGCGGCGACGACGACGTGACGAATTGGGGGGAGTAAACGTATGGCGCGGCACCGCCGGGAAAGGGCCTTCACGCTCGTCGAGCTTCTGGTGGCCGCAGCGGTCATCGCGGTCGGGATGGTCTATGTCCTGGGGGCCCTGGGCCGGTGCGTGACGGCGCTGACGACGTCGGAGCGTATGGTGACGGCGACGTTCCTGTTGAACAACAAGCTCTGGCAGCTCGACGAGATCTACCGGCAGGACCAGGGCGCCGAGGCGGGCACGGACAACGGCGTGTTCACCGAGCCCTACGAGCGCTTTGAGTGGGCGCAGACCACGTCGATGGTTCCGGCGGACGTGGGCGACGCGTTCAACCAGACGACGGCGCTGCGCGAGGCCTTCTTGGAAGAGACGGTCACCGTGTCGTGGGCGCAGGGCAAGGCGACGCGCGCCATCAGCGCGACGCGTTACGTCCCGCGCCGTCAACTTGGAGTGTGAGATCCGGTGAGAAAGAGACCTGCCGACATGCGGGCCGGCCGCGGCCGAAACGGCTTTACCTTCATCGAAGTGCTCGTCGTGGTGGCGCTGTTTTCGATCATCGGCCTTGCGCTCTTTCAGTCTTTCTCGATGGGCCTTCAGGTCTGGAAGAGGGCCTCGCGGCCGAATTTTTCCTACCGCAAGGCCGTGCTGGGTCTCGAGCGGATGGCCCGGGAGCTGCGGCAGGTGCGCGGGTATCCCAACACGACCTTCCAGGGGGAGGACGACGAGCTCTCGTTCGCCAGCGTGGTGTACGGGAAGGCGTACAACCTGACATATGAGTTCAAGCAGCAAGGACTTTGGCGCGACGCGAAGATCTTGAGCGCCGGCTGGGACCCCGGGGAAAGGCGCGAGGCGGTCCCGGAGGTCGCACAGATAGAGTTCAGCTATTATGGTTACGACGCGCCGTCGAGCAGTTTCCTCTTTTTCGACGAGTGGGACGGGCAGGTCAAGGGGTGGCCGATGGCGGTGCGGGTGATGGTGGACCTTGAGGATGAGACACATCTTGAAAAGATCATGCCTCTTCCGGCGATGCTGTAGGGGCGCTCGCGCGGCGCGCCGGGGAACGATCCTGTTCGTCGCCATCGGCGCGGTGGCGGTGCTCTCGATCCTTACCCTCGGCACCACGTCGAGCGTGATGCAGGAGATGAAGCTCGCGCGTGCCGTGACCCGCGCGAACGAGTCTTTTTACGCCGGCATGGCCGCCGTGGAGATCGCCCGGATCGTCGTGACGCGCGACGACACGCCGGGGGTCATCACCCTCTACGACCTGCGCGGCCGCGACGTGGCCTTTGCCGACAAGACACTGAAGATCCGGCTTTACGACGAGGAAGGCCTGGTCCCCCTCGCCCAGGCGACGGCTGATGTCTTGACGCGCCTGCCCGGTCTCGAGGAGACGAGCGTCGCCTCGAACGTGGCGGCCGCGGACATCGCGGTCAAGGAAGACGCCTTCTTCGTCAGCGGGGTCGACCCGGAGATGTACGCGCAGTTCGCGCCGCACGTGACGACGCACTCGCACGGCAGGATCAACATCAACACCGCCGGGTCCGTCGTGTTGCAGGCCCTGGGGATGGACGAGGACCTCGTCGCCAAGGTCCGGGAGTTCCGCGCCGGCACCGACGGCGAGGAGGGGACGATCGATGACGCCTTTTTCTCGTCGGAGGCCGCGATCGTCCCGAGCCTCCGGGACGGCGCCCAGATCAGCGATGCGGAGGCAGCGTTCGTCGGGGACCTGGTGGCACGGGGCCTGCTGAGCACCTCGTCGGCCTATATCCGCGTCGAGAGCGTCCTCGTGACGGGCACGCGCGAAGAGCCGGCCGTCCAGGCGGTCGTGTACGTGCCCACCGGCAACGTGGTGGCGTGGTACGAGGAATAGCGCCGTAACCGGCGCTGAGGGACGGTAAAGACATGAGCTACTTTCAGATTCTGGGATTGGAAAAAGAGCCGTTCTCGACGAGCCCGGACCCGGAGTTCTTCTATCAGTCCCAGGAACACAAGGCCGCGCTGACGCGGCTCTTGATCGAGATCCGCCTGCGGCGGGGCTTAAGCGTCATCCTCGGGGATGTGGGCACGGGCAAGACGACCCTGTCGCGCAAGCTCTTCCAGATGCTCAAGGAGCGCGAGGACATGGAGTTCTTCATGGTCCTTGACCCGACGTACGACACCGAGCAGATCTTCGTCGAGTCGCTGATGCGCACCTTCCGCATCCAGACGGACAAGACCGCGCCGTCGCTCCTGGACATGAAAGAAGTGATCAAGCAGTACCTCTTTCAGAAAGGCGTGAACGAGAACAAGACGATCGTTCTCTTGGTCGACGAGGCGCAGAAACTCAATACCGAGTCGCTCGAGGTCCTGCGCGTGATGCTCAACTACGAGACGAACGAGTTCAAGCTGCTCCAGCTCGTGTTGCTGGCGCAATTGGAGCTCTTGCCGAAGATCCGCGAGATGAAGAACCTCCTCGACCGCGTCAGCCTGCGCTATATCATCAATCCCTTCGACGACGTCGAGACGCGCGAGATGATCGATTTCCGCATCCGTCAGGCGGGCTACAACTCCGCGATGCCGCTTTTTCAAGACGAGGCGATCACGGAGATCTACCAGCAGACGCAGGGGTACCCGCGCCGCATCGCCATGGTCTGTCACAACGCGCTCAAGCGCCTGGTGATGGAGAACAAGATAGTCGTCGACCGCGACATCGTGCGCAAGTGCATCGCCGAACGTGAGATATAACAAAGTGAGACAAACAGCCAGGCTCTTTGTCTCAAATTCGCGGTTCAAATTTGAGACAAAGAGCCTGGCTCCTAGTCTCAGGTTTAGGGAGGGCGGATGCCGGAGCCGAATCTGACGCCGGAGGAGAATCTGCTGCGCATCATCGAGGCGCCGGGACAGGCGCCGCCGCGCGGGGGCCGCGGCATGGGGCGGCCACGTCGGGGCATGGATCTGCGGATGCAGCTGCGGTTCTTCCAGAAGACGGCCCTCGCGCGGGCGCAGAAGGTCTTCACGCTGCACACGGCCAACATCGTGCTGATCCTGGCCGGCGGCGTGGCGACGCTTTTTCTCGTTGCGGACTTCTGGGTGGGGCTGCCCAAGTCGGACTTTCTCGACAACCTGGAGGCCCAGGCGCTGGCCACGGACCTGGGGGACCTGTCTATCGGCCAGATCAGCCCGCTGCCCGTGTATCTCCAGGAGATCAAGGGGCGCAACATCTTCGCGCTGACGGCGCCGGTGCCGAAGGGCCCGACGGCGGAGACGCTCACGCCGGAGCAGATCAAGGCCCAGGCGATCCAGGAGGCGATCCAGGACATCATCACGAACTATAAGGTCGTGGGGATCATCTGGTCCGAGGCGCCCCAGGCCATCATCGAGGACGTCAGCGCCGGGCACACGTTCATGGTGAACCGCGGCAGCATGGTCAAGGTCATGCGGGTAAAAGATATCTTGAAGGACCACGTTGTCTTAAGTTATGATGATAAGGATATTGAGTTGCGTTAGCGGCTCTCCGAGGGGTTTTTATCGTGTTGGCACACCGCTTCATCTATAACCGCGTCGCGTGGGTCCTCCTGCCGGCCTTTTGGCTGACGGCCGTGGCAGGGCCGTCGCCGGCGTGGGCCCAGGACGCGGCGTCTGGTACGGATGAGTCCGCGGCCTCGACCGGCGTCAACTCCATGATCACCGACGCGCAGCCGGGCCACATCTCCCTCGACCTCAAAGGCATTGACATCGTTGAGCTTCTGAAGATCATGTCGCTTAAGATGGGCATCAACATCGTGCCCACCAAAGAGGTCACGGGCCGCGTCAACATCTTCCTCAACAATGTCACCCTCGAAGACGCGTTCGAGATCATCCTCATCAACAACGCGCTGGCGGCGGTCAAGGAGGGGGACATCGTCAAGGTCATGACGACCGAGCGCTACAACCAGCTTTACGGCAAGCGCTACACGGACGAACGCAAGGTCCGCATGTATCATTTAGAGAAC
>CAZDLS010000046.1:0-12660 GCA_964506425.1 uncultured Planctomycetia bacterium
TGATGCGCGGGGAGGTGGATTGCGCGGAGTTCATCGACAGAAAGGATTACGAGGTCATCAGGAGAGACCCGGCTTTCAAGGCCTTTGCCGTTGTCGCGGACGGTTATTATGCCCTGCGCTATGTGCTGACAGACCCCGTCTTGTCGGACAGGAGGGTCCGCAGGGCGATCGGCCACGCCGTTGACGTAAAAGGCCTGATGGAGAGGGTGGAGGGCGGCTACGGTGTTGAGGCCTGCGGCCCTTTCTGCCCCGGGTCTGTTGGCTTTGACCCTGATGCGCCGGCCCTTGGCTATGACCCGGCCAAGGCAGGGTACCTGCTCGAGGAGGCCGGCTGGCAGGATGATGACGCAGACGGCATCCGCGAAAAGGAAGGCCAGGAGTTGGCGCTTCATGTCTTGTTCGACAGCCGCAGTGAGGCGTATGAGAGGATCGTCATGGCCTTGCGCCAGCAGCTCCAGGAGGCGGGGATAAGGCTGGAGGCGCTTACGTTCGACGATGACAGGATGGTCACCAGGGAGTTTTTAAAAGAGAAGAAGATCCAGGCGTGCCTGACATTCATCCTCGGCGGCGCAGACCCTGACCAGCAGTCACTGGACTGGTCTTCACGGGAGAACGAGGCTGTTCTAACGCTCTGGGGCTATGACAACGAAGAGGTCAACCGGCTCTTTGACCAGGCGCGGTTGACGCAGGACCAGGAGGAGAAGAGGGCGGCCTATCAGGAGATCCACCGGCTCATCTACGACGGCCAGCCGGCGTGCTTCCTCTACTTCCCCTCGGTCTTTCACGGCATCTCCTCGCGGTTCAAGAACACGGAGAGATACTTTAACGTGAACATGCCCAATTACGTGATCAAGGACTTTTATGTCAGTGAGGGAGGCGATGTTCCTGGCGACAGAAGAGGCCGTTGAAAAAGAAAGGGGGTGATGGGGATGGAGGTTCTAAGGAGAGGTTCAGACCATGTGCTGGCCGAGCCCGGCGCCGTGCGCAACTGCTGTTTTCCCGTGGGCACGATGACGTTCCGCGTGCATTAATCCGGCAAACAGCACAGAGCGTCTTGCAGCGACTCCGGGACGGCCGCCCGGGGCGCTGCAAAAGACGGACAAAGAGAGTCAAGCATGAAGTTCTCAAAATTCAACCTCTGGCTGGAAGACTATCCGGAAAAGGGCGATTCCCTGGTGTTCAATAGCCGGACCCAGGCGCTCATCAAGATAGAGGAGCGCTTCCGCAGGGACCTGGCGGCCTTGGTGGATTCCCCGGAGGCGGCTGTCGGCCCTGACGTGCGCGACAGCCTGGCCGGCTTAAGAGAGAACGGCATCCTTGTCGCGGATGATAAGGAAGAAGAGACCAAGACAAAAGATTTTTTCAGACAGCTCAAAGAGGCCCCGATCTCCCTGCCTTTTGAAGTCACCCTCCTGACCACCTATGCCTGCAACTTCCGGTGCACGTACTGCTTCGAGGCGTCTGTCAGGGAGAGCGTCTTTCTGGACCAGGCGACCGCCGGGGAGGCGGTCCGATGGATCAGGGACACGGTAGAACGGCTGGGCATGAAACGGCTCTTTCTGGTATACTATGGCGGAGAACCTTTGTTGAACCCCGGGCCTGTGCACGACGTCTCGCAGCAGCTCGCGGCCTGGGCGCAGCAGCACGGCGTGGCCTTCGGCTTCGGCGTCATCACGAACGGCAGCCTGGTGACCCCGGAGCTGGTCGACCGGCTCACGGCCGTCGGCCTCAAGGAGATGCGCATCACGGTCGACGGCGACAGGCAGGCGCATGACCGCAGGCGGCCCTTTGCCGACGGAAGGCCGTCCTTCGATCTCATCATCGAGAACATCAAGGCCGTGGTCGACAGGGTAGGCGTCCAGCTCTGCGGCAACGTCGATGGGCAGAACCTGGAGAGCCTGCCGCGGCTCGTCGACCTCCTCGAGAAGGAAGGGCTCCTGCGCAAGCTGCAGAGCGTCGACTTCGTGCCCATCCAGCCGCGGCTGGGGCCCAAGCACAACCCGGCGGCCATCGAGCTGGGAGAGTGCCTGCGCTTCACGCAAGACGAGGGCCTCTTCCGCGCGCTCCTCGCGATCAAGAGGGACCTGATGCGCAGGGGCGCGGCTGTCCGCACCGGCCTGGCCATCAACGCCTGTTCCCTGATCACGCGCGGCGGCGGGGTGGCCATCGACCCGCACGGCATGATCTATAAGTGTAACGCGCTCCTGGGCTATCCGGAGTTTGCCGCCGGCCGGGTGACCGACGCCGAGCCGGGAGAGCCGTTCGTGGATTTCACGGACGTCGATGCCTGGGACAAGTGTCCTCAGGATTGTCCGTATCTTCCGATGTGCCAGGGCGGATGCCGTTTTTTCGCCTACCTGGAGCATGGGGATTTTGCGGCCCTCTCCTGCAAACGAGAGTATCTGGACCGCATCATCCCCGAATTGATCAAGCTGGAATACGAGAGACTGCGAACAGCCGGCCTGTAATGCCTCTGTCATGAATCCTCTCAAACAGCTCCTGGCCCTCCTTAAGCCCTACGCCGCCAAGACCGGCCTTGCCTTTGCCCTCATCCTTTTGACGAATGTCTTGAGCCTGGCCCTGCCGTGGGGGCTCAAGATCGTCATCGACGAGGTGTGGTCCCACAGGGACCTGGCCCTTCTCAATGCGGTGGCCGCGGGCCTCCTCGCCGTCCTGTCGCTCAAGTTCGTCTTCGGGTTCCTGTGTGAATACCTGATCAACCTCGTGGGCGAGAAGGCGGTGGCTGATCTGCGCACGCGGCTCACCTGGCATCTTCAGCGGCTCTCTGTCGAGTTCGTGGACAGGACGCCGAAGGGCCGGATCCTCTCCGGGGTCTTCGGGGACATCGACGGCATCAGGCACTTCCTCTTCGGCGGCCTCGTCGACTTTGCCTATTCTTTTTTCAGCATCGTCTTGATCATCGCGGTCCTCGTCTCGCTGGACGCGAAGCTCGCCTTCGTCGCCCTGGTGTATCTGCCCGTCTTCGGCATCGCTTATTACCGGCTGACCCCGCGGCTCGCCGGTTACTACCGCCAGGCGCGTGAGCGCTACGCCGAATTGACGGCGCACCTCCACGAGGTCTTGAACGGGATGCGCGTCGTCGCCGGCTTTGCCAGGGAGGACGCGGAGGCACAGCGGTTCCGTTCCAAGCAGGACGAGATCGTCCATACGGCCCTGGCCGGCCACCGCCTCGGGATCGGGCTGTGGATGACGGCCGAGCTCCTGAGCTCGCTGGGCCTGGTCACTCTGCTCTGGTTCGGCGGCCGCGCGCTCTTCGACGGCCGCCTGAGCGTCGGTACCCTGACGGCCTTCTATGCGTACGTGGCCATGCTCCTGGGGCCGGTGGTCAAGGCCGCCGTCGTGAACAACGCCTACCAGGAGGCGGCCGCTTCGCTCGAGCGCATCCATCACCTCCTGGCGCAGGAGCCGAAGATCAGGCAGCGGCCGCATGCCGTCGTCGTCGGCCGGCTGGAGGGCCGGATAACGTTCGACCATGTCTCGTTCGCTTACGACGGCGGCAGAAGGGCCCTGGACGGCATCGATCTGGAGGTGGCGAGCCGCGAGACCCTCGCGCTGGTGGGGCCCAGCGGGGCGGGCAAGACCACCCTCATCAACCTGCTGTTGCGGTTTTATGACCCCCAGGAGGGGGCGGTCCTCATCGACGGCCGCGACCTGAGGGACCTCGACCTGAAGTCCTATCGTTCCCAGGCGGCGATGGTCCTGCAGGACGATTATCTGTTCGACGCCAGCGTCAGGGACAATATCCTTTACGGCGCTCCCGAGGCGTCCGAGGCCCGCGTCCGGGAGGCGGCGCGCTCGGCGCACGCCCATTCTTTTATCATGGAGCTGCCTCAGGGTTATGATACCCGCATAGGCGAGCGCGGCATCGCCGTATCGTACGGCCAGAGGCAGAGGATCTCGATCGCCCGCGCCCTCCTGCGGGATCCTTCTTTATTGATCCTGGACGAGGCGACCTCGGCCGTGGACTCTGAGACGGAGCGCACCATCGTCGAGGAGGCCTATGCCAACCTGATGCGCGGCCGCACGACCTTTATCATCGCGCACCGGCTTTCCACCATTGCGGGCGCGGACCGGATCTTGGTGATGGATAACGGCCGCATCGCCGAGACAGGGACGCACGCCGAACTCCTGGAAAGGCGTGGACTTTACGCCAGGATGTGGAGTCGGCAGAGCGTTTCGCCGGCCGCGCCCGCACCAGGCCTCCACGGCCCTGCCGCCGGCATCGAGACACAGATGACACCGTAGAACATGGAACAGAGATGAGGATGTCCTTGCGAAGGAAACTGGCGAGCCTGTTTTTTCATCTGCCTCACCGCCGGCTTTGGGCGCAGATCATACCGGTGGTCCTTCTTACGGTGGCCGTTCCCGCCACCCTGCTGGGGTTTTCGTTGTTCCATACCTCTGAGCGCGCGATGAGGAACACCCTGACGACGGACTACAAGGAGTTTGCCGTCATCGCCGCCCAGAGGATCGCCTTGTTCCTGCAGCGGGGCGAAGACCTTTTGAAGTCGACGAGCGCCATGCTGGGCATCGTGTACCCGTCCCCCTGGCGCCAAGAGACGGTCCTCGTGGAGCTGGTCCTGGACCAGCCCATCTTCATGCGTGCCGTCAGCGTGGACCTGAATGGGGTGCCCTGGGCCGGTTCACAGATGGGCAGGCCTCTGCCCGGCAGGTACCCCCCGGACATGCTTCAAGCCGCCTCGCACAAGACGTTCATCTCCGATCTGAAGCTGCTGGAGGACCGCACGCCTTACGTGACCATGGCCGCGCCCATCAAGAAGTCCGGCAGGACGGTCGGGTATCTGGTCGGCGACGTCAACCTTCGCAACGCGTGGGATGTCGTGGACGCCATTCAATTGGGTGCGTCGGGCCGCGCCTTTTTGGTGTCCCGCGACGGCCGCCTTATCGCCCATCAAGACAAAAAGCGGGTCCTCAAAAAAGAGGACCTTTCCGGCGAGCGGGACGTCCGGGCCGCGCTGGCGGGAGAGACCGGGGTCATGGAGACGCAAGACGCCTCCGGTAAGGAGGTGATCAGTTCTTATGCGCCGATACCGGGCACGGATTGGGGTTTTGTCCTACGCCAGGACCGGGATGAGGCGTTCCGTTTTTCCAGGGTCATGAAGATGCAGTTCGGGCTGATCATCGCGCTGGGAGAGTTATTGGCCATCTTGGCGAGCATCTTTATCGCCCACTTTTTGACCCGTCCTATCAAGACGCTGGCCGCCAAGATCCGGAGCGTGGCGGATGGCGACCTGGACCACCGGATCGAGGTCGGCAGGCGCGACGAGATCGGCGAGCTGATCCGCTCGTTCAACGACATGACCGAAAAGCTGAAGGAGGCCCGGCGCAAGTCACGGCTGTCGGCCATCGGCGAGGCGGCAGCGTGGATCTCCCATGAGCTCAAGAACTCCCTGATGCTGCTCAAGTCGTTCGTCTCGATGTTTGCCGAAGAGCATGAGGACGAGCGCTTCGCCGACAGGTTCGGCCGGCTCGTCCCGCCGGAGATCTCCCGGTGGGAGCGCATGCTCAATGAGCTCTCCGGCCTTTCTTCGTTTAATGAGCTCAAGATCGCCAAAACCGACGTCCAAAAGCTCCTCTTCGACACGCTGGACATGATGGCGCAGGAATTAAAGGAGAAGGGGATCGGCGTCGAGTTCGCGCGCACGGGGCGGGCCATGGTCCTCGCCGTCGATCAGGAGCGGCTGCGCCAGGTCTTCGTGAACCTGATCATGAACGCGATGGCGGCCATGCCCCAGGGCGGGACGTTGACGGTGTCGGCGGACCTTGTCCCGGCGCAGGACCCGTCGGGTCCGGACGCCCTGGAGGTACGGTTCAAAGATACGGGCCGCGGCATACCCGCCGACCAGATCGAAAAGATATTCGACCTCTTCTACTCTTGCCGCCGGGGCGGTGCGGGGTTGGGTTTGACCATAAGCCGCAGGATCGTCGAGCAGCACGGCGGCAGCATCCAGGTGAAGAGTCGGCTGGGCGCGGGAACGACGTTTATCGTCAGGCTGCCTGCCCGGTCGCCTCTGGGGGTATCGAACTGATCTGCATGGCCGCAGAGGAGGCGAAGGGGCATCGTCTTCGCCTTTTTGTTCACGTCGGTCATCTTCCTAAAGAAAAATGCGCTATCGGGTCTTGATGGGGGGGATGGGGGTCTTTTTGTCTTTTTGTTTCCTGGAAGGGCTGCCGGCGGCCGCGGCCGCGACGCCGCCGGATGCGGCCAACGGACCGGTTGCGCCTCAAGAGGAAACGACCCTGGAGAAGATCGTCGTGACCAGCCGCAGGACGCCCGTCGGTCTCGATGAGACGACGGATGACGTCGTCCTCTTGAGCGCCGAGGAGCTGGACGCCCTGCCGGTGCGGGACCTGGGAGAGGCCTTGTACTATGTGGCGGGGGTGGACATCCAGCCCGGCCGGGGTTTCGGACGCGGCAGCGCCGTGACCATCCACGGGTCGGATTCTCGGCACGTGCGCGTCATGATCGACGGCATCCCGCTGAATAATCAGGCGTCGGGCCAGGTGGACCTGTCCAGGTTTCCCCTGGAGAACATCGCCCGCGTGGAGGTGATCAAGGGGCCCGCTTCCAGCATGTGGGGGTCGGCGCTGGGCGGCGTGATCAACGTCGTCACCAAGGAGACCGGTTCCACACCGATGCCGCAAGGGAGCCTGTCGACGTCTTTCGCCGAATTCCAGACCCGGCGGCACAGCGCCGAGGTCCTGGGCGGGGCCGGGTCCCTCGGGTATTATTTTTCAGGCAGTACCATGGAGTCGGCCGGCTGGGGCCCCCGCGATGACGTCTTGCAGAAAAACGCCTTCGGGAAGGTATCTTATGCTTGCGATCCGGAGAACAGGCTGACGGCTTCGTTCGGCTGGAACGCCTCGGATATGCGCAGCGGCGTCTTTCCCACGGGCATGTGGCAGGCGCAGCCGTACCGCGCCCGGTACGGCAAGGTGGCCTGGGAGGGGGAGGGCGACCGCCGCCGGACACAGCTCGAGGTAAAGTATGCCGACCAGGATATCACTACCCACCTCTTTCTCGCGCCGGCGGATACCGAGCCCTTGATGACGTTCAGGACCCATGACCTCCTTTATCAGCTCAGCGCTTCGGGGACGGCGCGGTTGCGCGATGCCGATCTGTTGGTGGCGGGGGTGGATGTCGAGTGGCATCGGCTCACGTCCACGTATCTGGGTGGGCCCGAGGACCTGACCTTCGGGGCGCCTTACGTGCATTACACGAGGGCGTCTGACTTTTGGGATCTTGATCTCGGGTTGCGCTTCGACTATAACAGCGCATACGGGAAGGAGTGGAGCCCTTCCTTCGGGGCCCTGTATCGCGTGCAAGGCATCCCCGAGACGACGCTGAGGTTCAATGTGGCGCGCGCCTTCAATGCGCCGACGCTGCTCTGGAAACACTACGATCTGGCCCTCAGCGGCATGGCGACCAATCCCGATATCCATGCCGAGCGCGCCTGGGTCTATACGGCGAGCGCCCAAAGCCGGCCTTGTCCGCGGCTGAGGATCGATCTTCTCTTGTATCGCGCGGATGTCTCCGAGGCGATCGACATGGCGTTCAATGGGAACGGCGACCCCTACATGAAGAACTTTGAGCGTTTCCGGAGACTGGGGGCGGAGCTGGGGGCCCGTTTTGAGCTGACGCCGGAATGGCGGCTCGGCGCCTCCGCCGCGTTCAACGACATCGAGGACAGGACGACCGGCGATACCGTGCGGGGCGCCGGCAAGGCCCGCCAGAGTTGCGCCGCGAGCCTTGAATATCAGAACAAGAAGGGGTTGCGTTTCTCCGTCCGCGCGACCTACGACCGGTGGAACGAACCGCCGGACGCCGAGCCCAATGACAGAAAGCCGCTGGTCGATGTCAAGATATCTCAACGCCTGAAGAACACGACCCTCTTTTTGGCCGTCCATAACGTGACGAACAGCAAGTATTGGGCGGACTATTACTTTCCCATCCCCCCGCGGTATTTTGAGGGGGGCCTTTCCTTGGAATGGTAATGCCCGCGAGATAGGACGGGCTTGACAAACGGGGATTTGGTGCTATAGTTTAGATGAGAGCACAGCGTGTGTGCTCTGGGAAAGAAGCAAAGGGGCGTTCTCGAAAGAGGGCGCTTTTTTTGTTTTCCAGTACCTGATATTTCAACGTTGAAATGCGGATGACGACGTCCTTGCCCGATTTCCGGGTGCGGACGTCTTTTTTTTGATGGGGTGCCGGCATGGTAGACGAACAGATCAAGGCGCTGTCCAAGATCAGCAAGGCCATAACATCCGAGTTGTACCTGGAGGATATCCTGCGGCTCATCGTCACGGTCACGGCCGAGCTGATGACCTCCAACATCTGTTCCCTGATGCTCCTCGACGAAAAGACCCGGACGCTCGTCGTGCGCGCCACGCAGAGCGTCAGTGAGGAATACAACAGGAAACCGCCCTTGAAGATGGGGGAAGGTATCGCCGGCCGCGTCGCGCAGGAGAACCGGCCGGCGGCGGTCAGGGACGTGATGAAGGAAAAGGAATACAAGCACAAGGATATCGCCAGGAAAGAGGGTCTGCGGTCCCTCTTGTGCGTGCCCATGGCGGTGCAGGGCAGGGTCATCGGGGTCATCAACTGCTACACGGTCACGCCCCATGATTTTTCGGAGACGGAGGTCGAGATCTTGACGATCCTCGCCAACCAGGCGGCGGTCGCGATCAGGAACACGGAACTGATCGTCCAGAGCAAGGTCGTCCAGGAGGAGCTCGAAAGCCGCAAGAGGCTGGAGCGCGCCAAGGGGATCCTGATGCGCGATGAGAAGCTGACGGAGGAGCAGGCGTATCTGAAGATCCGGCGCTACAGCATGAACAACCGCAAGACCATGCGCGAGGTGGCCGAGGCGATCATCCTGGCGTCGGAGATGAGGCAGCTCACAGGGGCAAAGTAGCCGGTCGGCTCATGCGGCATGCGTATGCCAAGGTCCGCGTAGGACCTATCATAACGTCATGAGCGCGGTCAAAAAAAAGGAGGAGGCGACATGAATCTCAGCAGGCCAAACGCCAACGATGCGCTTGGGACCTTCAACCGTTCCCGGAACGTGGTGCCGGGTTCGGGCATCTGTTCGCGCTGCGTGGACGGCTGTAAGGGGAATTGCGATATCTTCAAGGCGACGTTCCGGGGCCGGGAGGTGATCTATCCGGGTCCGTTCAGCGAGATGACGGCGGGCGCGGACAAGGACTACCCCGTTGATTATTCGCACCTGAACATCCAGGGGTATGCCCTGGGCGCCCAAGGGTTGTTGGACAACGCCAAGGGGACGCCGGACAACACGAAGTTCCCGGACGTCGACACCGAGGTCTCATACGGCTGGGACTCCAAGGTGAAGATGAAGGTGCCTATCTTTACGGGCGCCCTGGGTTCTACCGAGATCGCCCGCAAGAACTGGGAGCACTTTGCCGTGGGAGCGGCCATCTCCGGCATCACGCTGGTGTGCGGGGAGAACGTCTGCGGCATCGATCCGGGGCTGGAGCTGGACCGCCAGGGGAAGATCAAGAGCTCTCCCGAGATGGACCGCCGCATCGAGACGTACAAGCGCTACCGGGAGGACCACGGTGAGATCCTGGTCCAGATGAACGTCGAGGACACGCGTTTGGGCGTGGCCGAGTACGTGCGCCGCAAGCACGGCCTTGAGGCCATCGAGCTCAAGTGGGGCCAGGGGGCCAAGTGCATCGGCGGCGAGATAAAGGTCAAAAGCCTGGAGAGGGCGCTGGAGCTCCAGAAGCGCGGTTATATCGTGACGCCGGACCCTTCTCTTGAGGTGAACCGGAAGGCCTTTCAGGACGGCGCCCTCAAGGAGTTCGAGCGGCATTCGCGTTTGGGTTTTGTGTCAGAGGAGTCTTTTCTGGCCGAGGTCAAGCGGCTGCGGGCACTGGGGTTCAAGCGTATCACCCTGAAGACCGGCGCGTATGCCATGAGGGAGCTGGCCATGGCCCTCAAGTTCTCGTCGCTGGCCAAGATCGACCTCTTGACGATCGACGGAGCGCCGGGCGGGACGGGCATGAGCCCGTGGAGGATGATGCAGGAGTGGGGGATCCCGACGTTCTATCTGGAGGCCCTGACGCATGAGTTCTGCCGCAAGCTCTCCCAGAAGGGCATGCATGTCCCCGATCTCGCCATCGCCGGAGGGTTTTCAGCGGAAGACCACGTCTTCAAGGCGATCGCCATGGGCGCGCCTTACGTGAAGGCGGTGTGCCTGGGCAGGGCCCTGATGATCCCCGGCATGGTCGGCAAGAACATCGGCAACTGGATCAAGGAAGGGACGTTGCCGCCGAGCGTCGCCCCGTACGGAAAGACGGAGCGCGAGATCTTCGTCTATTACGAGGAGCTCCTCGAGAAGTACGGCAAGGACATGGGGAAGATGCCGTTGGGCGCCCTGGGCATCTATTCCTTCGTGCAGAAGATCCGCGTCGGCCTGCAGCAACTGATGGCCGGCAGCAGGAACTTCAGGGTCGCGACCATCTCCCGAAGGGACCTGATGGCGTTGACCGAGGAGGCGGCCCAGGTCTCCGGCATCCCGTACGTGATGGACGCGTACCGGCAGGAGGCCGAGCTGATCCTGAACGGCAAAGAGACCCGGAATTCCAAGAACCGCAAGGTCAGGGCAGCGGTAAGGGGGTAGCCATGGTTACGAGAGGATTGTGCGGTACTTGCGTGCATCTTCAGGGATGCATCTTCACCAAGAACGGCGTGGTATGGCAGTGCGAGGAGTTCTCGACGGGATTGCTACAGAACTTTCTGGACCCCATCGCCAAGGTCTGGGGAGGCGCGCCCGTGCCGCCGCCTCAGCGGCCGCATTCGAAGACAAGGGCCCTGCGCCGTCCCGCGGCTGGAAAAGGGGCAAAAAAGGCCAGATAGGGATAGACCGTATTCGTTCAGGCGTCCACTGTCCCGAACGGCTTGAAAACAGTTTCCAGACCATTCGGAAAACAGTTTTCAAGCTGTTCGGGACAGTGTTTATTTTTGGGGGGTTGCGCGGAGCGCCCCGAGCGCATCCATATATTTTTTTACAGATCGGCCGATGCGCGCAAAGTCACCTTGGGCGAGCCACTCTTTTTTGAAGACGCTGGCGCCGAAGGTGACGGCGGAGGCGCCGTTCTCGAAGTACGCCCTCATGTTTTCGGGCGTGACCCCGCCGCAGGCCAAAAGCTCCACGTCCTGAAAGGGTCCCTTGACCGCCTTGAAGTACGCGGGGCCGAAGAAGCCGGAGGGGAAGACCTTGACCATCGTCGCGCCGCTCTGCCAGGCGCGGTGGATCTCCGTAGGGGTGAGCGCGCCGGGGAAGGCGGGGATGCCGCGCTTGACGCAGTACGCCATCACGTCCTCGACGAGCACCGGCATGACGATGAAGGCGGCGCCCGCGTCGAGCGCGGCCAAGAGGCTCTTCATGTCCAGGACCGTGCCGGCGCCGATCGTCAGGCGTCCTGCCGAGAAGGCCACGGCCTTGCGGATCAGCTCCGGGGCGCCCGCCGTGTTCATCGTGATCTCGAGCGTTTTCAATCCGGCCGACGCGACCACGGCGAGCAGGGGCTCCAGGGCCTGGGCCTGGACGCCGCGCAGGATCCCGAATATCGGCGATCGTTTGAATGCCGCGCGCTCCACGCTACTCCTCTATTTCCGTGATCAGGCTGTCGTAGAACTCCCGGTAGTTCTCTTTTTTCTCGCTCTTGCGCAGCGCCATGGCGGCCCGGGGGTGCTCGTCGAGCATGCCGGTGATGGCGTACGGGATGATGTAGCCCCACTCGATCTTTTCCCGTAACGGGATGAACTCTTTGGAGATGAGCTCCAGGACGGGCCGTATGTCGAACTTCGGGTTCTTCAGGAAACCGAGGATGAGCTCGAGCGGGCAGTTGCCGGCCGCGCGGCCGATGCCGTAGACCGTGCCGTCCACGTAATTGGCGTCGTGGATGATGGCCTCGATGGTGTTGCCGAAGGCCAGCTGCTGGTTGTTGTGGCCGTGCATGCCGACCTCTTTGGACTTGAGGATGCCCTTGGCCTTCTTGACGAGGAACTCCGTCGTCTCCTGGTACAAGGCCCCGAAGCTGTCGACGATGTAAACGACCTTCGCCTTGCTTTCATTTTCCAATTGGTGCAGGGCCTCGTTGAGCTCGTTGTCCAGGGCCCGCGAGATGGCCATGATGTTGACCGTCGTCTCGTAGCCCTTGTCCGCGAAGTGGTTCACGAGGAAGATCGCCTTGTCGATGTCCTTGACGTAGGAGGCCACCCGGATCATGTCGACGGGGCTCTCGGCGCAGGGGGCGACGTCGTCCACATCGACGCGGTCCACGTCCACCATCACGGAGATCTTCGTATGGGACGCGATGCCGTCGATGACCTCCCGGATCGCCTCGTCGTCGCAGAACTTCCACTTCCCGAATTCCTTGGGCGAGAAGAGCCTCTTGGCGTTCTTGTAGCCCATCTCCATGTAATCCACCCCGGCCGCGGAGAGCGCCTTGTAGACCTCGCGGACGAAGCGCGTATCGAAGTCGTGGTTGTTGATCAGCCCGCCGTCGCGGACCGTGCAATCCAGCACCTTGATCTTTTCTCTGAACATGTCTTCCCCTTTGTTGTGAACGGACCGTTATGTCCTAATA
>CAZDLS010000047.1:0-12410 GCA_964506425.1 uncultured Planctomycetia bacterium
GTTGAAGACGTCCGGGTGCGCCTTTTCTATCTCATCGAGCAGGACGACGGCGTACGGCCGGCGCCTGATCTTCTCCGTCAGCTGCCCGCCCTCCTCGTAACCGACATACCCCGGGGGCGCGCCGACGAGGCGCGAGACGTTGAACTTCTCCATGTATTCGGACATGTCGAGCTGGACGAGGGCGTTTTCGTCGCCGAACATGAACTCGGCGAGCGCGCGGCCCAGGAGCGTCTTGCCCACGCCCGTGGGCCCCAGAAAGATGAACGACCCGATGGGCCGGCGCGGGTCCTTGATGCCGGCGCGCGAACGCCGCACCGAGTGCGCGATGGCCGTCAGGGCCTCGTCCTGTCCGACGACGCGCCGGCGCAGCCCCTCTTCGATCTTGAGGAGCTTCTCCCCTTCCTTCTGCTCCAGCTTGATGATGGGGACGCCCGTGATCTTGGAGACGATCTTCGCGATATGCTCCTCATCGATCTGGGGACGGCTCTTGGCGCGCTCCTCCTGCCACTTCTTGCGGCCGGCGTCGAGCTTCTGGCGCATCTGGCGCTCCTTGTCGCGCAGGGTCGCGGCCTTCTCAAAGTCCTGGTTCTTGATGAAGGCCTCCTTCTCCTGGCGCAGCTCCTCGACGTCTATTTCCAGCTGCTTGATGGGTTCGGGGACAACCAGGGTATCCAGGCGCGCGCGCGAACCGGCCTCGTCCAACAGGTCTATCGCCTTGTCCGGCAGGAAGCGGCCGCTCATGTAGCGGTCCGAGAACTTGGCGGCCGCGACGAGCGCCTCATCGAGGTACTTCACGCTGTGGTGCTGCTCATAACGGTCGCGCAGGCCTTTAAGGATCTCGATCGTCTCCTCGACCGACGGAGGGTCGACCATGATCGTCTGGAACCGGCGTTCCAGGGCCGCGTCCTTCTCGATATGCTTGCGGTACTCGTCGGGCGTCGTGGCGCCGATGCACTGGATCTCGCCGCGCGAGAGCGCGGGCTTCAGGATGTTCGAGGCGTCTATGGCCCCCTCCGCCGCGCCCGCCCCCACGAGCATGTGCAGCTCATCGATGAAGATCATGACGTCCCGCGAGCGCTTGATCTCGTCCATGACCGCCTTGATGCGCTCCTCGAACTGGCCGCGGTACTTGGTGCCCGCGATCATCAGCGCCAGGTCCAGGACGACGATCCGCTTGTTCAACAGGACCTCGGGGACGTTGCTCAGGATGATCTGTTGCGCCAGCCCCTCGACGATGGCCGTCTTGCCGACGCCCGCCTCGCCCAGGAGCACGGGGTTGTTTTTGGTGCGGCGCGCCAGGATCTGGATGACGCGTTCGATCTCGTTCTTGCGGCCGATGACCGGGTCGAGCTTGCCCTCGCGCGCCAGCGCCGTCAGGTCACGGCCAAAGGCGTCCAGGGCCGGGGTCTTGGATTTCGCCCCCGGCGCCTGAGGACCCGCGTATCCGGGCGTCGCCGAACCCAAAAGCTCCATGATCTCCGTACGCACGCGGTTCAAGTCGAGGCCCAGATTGATCAGGACCTGGGAGGCGACACCCTCCCCCTCGCGGATGAGGCCGAGCAGCAGGTGCTCGGTACCGATATAGTTGTGCCCCATCGAACGGGCCTCTTCGGCGGAGAGCTCCAGCGCCTTCTTCGAACGCGGGGTAAAGGGGACGTCGCCCTGCATCTGCGTGGACGGACCCGGCTGGACGAGCTTCTCGACCTCGAGGCGGATGCTCTCCAGGCCCAGACCCATCTTCTGCAAGACGGCGGCCGCCACCCCCTCGCCCTCGCGGATGAGACCCAGGAGCAGATGTTCCGTGCCGATGTAATCGTGGTTGAAGCGCCGGGCCTCCTCCTTGGCGAGGACGATGACCTTGCGCGCCCTTTCGGTGAAACGGTTAAACATGCCTCAGCCTCCGTGTCGCTTTTAGGATAGGACCTCTAATTTTTCCCGGATGATCTCGGCTCTCTTGACGTCGCGCTCGTTGGCCGTGAGCTTCTTTTTTTCGATCTTCTGCAGGTGCGCCGGCTGGGTCAGGATGAAGAGCTCGTTGATCAACGCCGCATTCAACCCCTTGACGATCCCCAGGTCATGGCCCAGCCGCAGCATGGAGAGGAGCTCGACGGTCTCGTTGCTGGAGATGATGTGGGCGTTCTTGAGCGTCCCGTAGGAACGCCAGATGCGGTCCTCGAGCATCTCGCGGTGGTCCGAGAGGAGCGCCTGACGGGCCTTTTCTTCATGTTCGATGATCTGCGCGATCACGCCCTTGATATTATCCAGGATCTCTTCTTCGCGCTGACCCAGCGATACCTGATTGGATATCTGGAAGAAGTTACCCGACGCCTGCGTCCCCTCGCCGTAGAGACCGCGCGTCGTGAAGCTGAGCTTCGCGATGGCCTCGAGGACCCGGTTGATCTGACGGATCATGACGAGCGCCGGCAGATGGAGCATGACGGAACCGCGCATGCCCGTACCCGTGTTGGTCGGACAGGCCGTCAAAAACCCCCACTCGGGCTTGAAGGCATACGAGAGGTTGGCCGCGAACGCGTCATCGATGGCGTTGATGGTCCGCCACGTCGCCTCCAGGTCAAAGCCCGACGTCATCGCCTGGATGCGCAGGTGGTCCTCTTCGTTGACCATGACCGCGACCGTCTCCTCGCCGTTGATGAGGACCGCCTTCTGGGCCGAGCGCACCGCGTGCTCGTTGGACATGAGGTGCCGCTCGACGAGGAACTGCTTATCGATGGAGTCCATGTCGTCCAGCCGCACGTAGAGGCTGTCCTTGAACAACGGCGTCTTCTCGAAGACGGCCTTGGTGAGCGTCAGGACATGCTCGGCCTCGGGCTTCTTGGCCCAGTGCGGAAAGGGGACGCCCTCGATGTTGCGGGCCAGGCGGATGCGCGAGGAGATGACGATGTCGGCGTTGGGCCCCACCCCCTTGAGCCAGCCGCCCCTATGTTGGATGAGATGGTCGATCATGGCTTTTCCTTCTGGCTGCCTTTCTTGCGGTTCTCCATCTCCTTGATCAGATCGCGCAGGTGCGCGGCCTCTTCGAACTCCTCCTGACGGACCGCCTCCTGCAGCTTGGCCTTGAGCTGCGCGATGTCCACGGTCTTGGTGGGACGCGCGTCCGGCACCGGCCCCGGTACGGGTGCCGGCCCGGAAGGCGCCGCCGTCGCCAGCATCTTGCCGACGTGCTGGTTCGCGCCGTGGATGCGCTTCAAAAGGGTCCCCAGCTGCTTGGAAAAAGAGGTGTAGCATTCGCTGCACCCCAGACGCCCTATCTTGCGGAAGTCCTCGTACGTCAGGCCGCACGCGGGGCACTGCAGGACGGCCGGCGCCTTCTCCGTGCCGCTCAACTGCTTGCCGTACTCGACGAGGCCGCCCAAAAGGTCCGAGAGCCCGAACTGCTGCTCCATCTGGATGCTCTTCTTGCGCGCGCAGTCGTCGCACAGGTGCAGCTCGCTCATCTGGTCGTCCACGATCTCGGTCAAATGGACGGTCGCCGGATTCTTCTGGCACAGATTACACAGCATAACGCACACCTTCCTTCTTCGTCAGCCTGCGGAACTCCTGCGTGAGCTTCAGGGTCCGGACCCCCACCTTGCCGGAACCGATGACGCGGTTGTCCATCATCACGACCGGCACGATCTCGGCCGCGGTGCCGGTCAGGAACATCTCGTCGGCCGTATAAAGGTCGAAGCGCGTGAGCATCTTTTCGCTAGCCTTGAGCCCCGCCTTCGCGGCCAGGCCCAGCACGGCCGCGCGCGTGATGCCGTTCAATATCCCGACTGAGACGGGCGGCGTCGCCATCTCCCCGTCCTTGATGATGAAGATGTTGTCGCCCGTGCCCTCGGTCACGAAACCCGCCTGGTCGAGCATCACCGCCTCCGGGACGCCGGCATTGATGGCCTCTATCTTGCCCAGGATGTTGTTCAAATAGTTGAGCGATTTGATCCGGGGGTTGATCGCCTCCGGGACGTTGCGCCGCGTGGCCACCGTCACGATCTTCAGGCCCTTCTGGTAGAATTCCTTCGGATAGAGGCGGATCTTGTCGGCGATGATAAAGACCGTGGGCTTGGGACAGTTGCGGGGGTCCAGGCCCAGGTCGCCGATACCGCGCGTCACGACCAACCGGATGTAGCCGTCCCGGATCTTGTTCGCCTTGAGCGTCTTGATCATCGCCTGCGTCAAGGCCTCCTTGGCGAGGGGGATCTTCAGGGCGATCACGTGGGCGGACTTATAGAGCCTGTCCATGTGCTGGCGGCACTTGAAGATCAGTCCGCCGTACGTGCGGATACCCTCAAAGACACCGTCGCCGTAAAGGAGGCCGTGGTCAAAGACCGAGACCCGCGCCTCGTCCTGCTTCACCAGTTTTCCGTCGAGATAGATCAACATCGTAGGACACCTCCGCCTTCCCCGTTTACGCCTTGGGCCGTGCGGGGCCCGCAAGCGCCCCGTCAAAAATATTCAGGACGCGGCCCGCCCCCTCGGCGAGGGCCGGGCTGTGCGTCACCATCACCAGCGTCGTGTTCTTCTCCCTGTTAAAACGCCCCAACAGGTCCCGGATCTGCGATCCGGACGCGTGGTCGAGGTTGCCGGTCGGCTCGTCGCAGAAGAGGACCTCCGGGTCGTTCATCAGGGCCCGGGCGATGGCCACGCGCTGCTGCTCGCCGCCCGAGAGCTGTCCGGGCCGGTGCGACCGGCGACCGGATAATCCCAACGCGTCCAGCAGGCCGGCGGCCTTCTCCTTCGCGGCCTTCACGCCGCGCCTGTGCCCGCGCACCAGCGCCGGCAGCATCACGTTCTCCAGGGCCGTGAACTCGCGCAGCAGGTGGTAGAACTGAAAGACGAACCCGAAGCGCGCATTGCGTATCTGCGAACGGCGCGCATCGTCCAGCCGCGAGAGGCAGACGTCATCAAGATAGACCGCGCCCTCGGTCGGCTCGTCGAGCGCGCCCAGGATATGCAGGAGCGTCGACTTGCCGGCGCCCGACGGGCCGACGATCGCGACGCTCTCGCCGGCCGCGACCTCCAGGTCCACCCCGCGCAGGACGCGCAGTTCCTTGCCGCCGGACAAAAAGACCTTCGTTATGCCGTGGGCGCGCAGCATCACTCGTACCTCAGGGCGTCCACGGGGTTCAGGCGCGCGGCCTTGCGCGCCGGATACACGGTGCTCAAAAAGGCGATGAAGAGGGCGCTGGCCGCGATGATGCCCACGTCCTGCCACCGCAGGTCCACCGGCAGCCTGTCGATATAATAGATGTCCTTGGGCAGCTGGATGAACTGGTACCGCTTCAACAGGACGCACAAAAGCGTCCCGCCTATTATACCAGAGACCACGCCCGCCGAGCCAATAAGAAATCCGCCCCAGGTAAAGATGGCGCGCACCCGCGCGGCCGTGACGCCGATGGCCTTAAGGATCCCGATGTCCCGGGTCTTCTCCACCACCATCACGACGAGGGTGCTGATGATGTTGAACGAAGCGACGAGGACGATGAGCGTCAGGATGATGAACATCGCCAGCTTCTCGAGCGCCAGCGCCGCGAAGAAGTTCTCGTTGATCTCCATCCACGTGCGCACCCGCCACGAGGCCTCCCCCATCGCGAGGATCTCCCGTTTGACGGCGGGCGCCTCGTAGGGCTCCTCGAGCCGCAACCCCACTTGCGTCAACACGGAACCCAGCCCGAAAAAGGCCTGCGCGTCCGCGAGGTCCAGGAAGGCCAGGTTGAGGTCGTAGTCGTACATCCCGGTACGGAACACGCCGGTGACGCGGAACGGCGTGTTGAGGCCGATGACCGGGCTCGACAGGACGACCTCATCGCCCTTCGTGACACCCAGCACGTCGGCCAGCTCGCTGCCGACGACGATCCCGCCGCGGCCCAGGTCCAGCGTCCCGCCCTGCATGTACTCCCGGATACGGGTGACGCGCCCCTCGGCCTCCGGGTCGATACCCTTGACGTTCACGGTCAAGACGCGGTCCCCGTAATAGAGGAAGGCCTGACCGCTCACGTAGGGCGTCACGTCCCTGACGCCGGGGATACCCCCCAGCTTCTTAGAAAGAGCGTCGAAATCCGTGAAGCCCGCATCGGCGTGGACGAGGACGTGCGGGTTGGCGCCGACGATCTTGTCCTTCAAGTCGTTGTCAAAGCCCGCCATCACCGCGATGACGACGATGAGCGCCGTGACACCGATGGCCACCCCCAGCCCCGCGATGAGGCTGATGGCGGAGATGAACCGCTCCTTTTGCGGCGTCAGAAAATAGCGTCGGGCGATAAAAAATGCGAAGGTCACGTCGCGCCCTGGTCTTCGTCGGGAACGCCCTCCCGCGGCCGCAGGAGGGGGAACAGGATGACGTCGCGTATAGAAGGCTGGTCCAAAAAGAACATGGCCATCCGGTCGATGCCGATGCCCAGGCCCCCGGTCGGCGGCATCCCCATCTCCAGGGCGTGCACGAAGTCTTCATCGAGGCGACGGCCGGCCTTCGCGTCGTCCTGGATCTCCTCGAGGAAGCGCGCGCGCTGCTCCTGCGGGTCATTGAGCTCGGAGTAGGCGTTGGCCACCTCCATCCCCGCGATGTAGAGCTCGAAGCGCTCGGAGAGCGCCGGGCAGTCCTTCTTGTTCTTTGCCAACGGGCACAGGATGCTGAAGTAATCGGTGAAAAAGACAGGCTGCCGGGGCACCTGCGTGCCCAGGATCTCCTCGACGATGCGCACGATCTGGGAACGCGTCAGGCGCTCCTCGATGGGGCGCCCGTGCGCTTTAAGCTTGGCCGCCATCGCCGCCGCGTCGTCGTCGGGGTCGATGCCGAAGCTCTCCTTCACCGCCTCGGCGAACGAACGGCGCGGCCACGGCGGCGTCAGGTCGATCGCGTGGCCCTGATACGTGAAGTCCAGGCGGCCGAAGACCTCCCGGGCCACGTGGACGAAGATCTCTTCGGTGATGCGCATCATGTCCCCGACGTCGCCGTACGCCTGATAGAGCTCGAGCATCGTGAACTCGGGGTTGTGGCGCGTCGAGACGCCCTCGTTACGGAAGCTGCGGTTGATCTCGAAGATCTTCTCGAACCCGCCGACGATCAGGCGCTTGAGATAGAGCTCCGGCGCGATCCGCAAATAAAGGTCCGTATCGTATTCGTTGTGGTGGGTCTTGAAGGGCCGGCCCGCCGCGCCGCCCGCGATGGGGTGCATCATGGGCGTCTCGACCTCGAGAAAACCCAAACCCGTCAGAAAGGCCCGGATACAGGCGAGGAGACGCGAACGCTGCAGGAAGACCTCGCGGACCTGGGGGTTGGCGATCAGATCAATGTGGCGGTGGCGGTACCGGGTCTCGACGTCCTTCAAGCCGTGCCACTTCTCGGGAAGGGGCCTCAGGGACTTGGCCAAGAGGACGAAGCGCTCCACCTTGACCGTCGGCTCTCCCGTGTTGGTCCTGAAGGTCTGCCCCTCCACACCGATGATATCGCCGATATCAAGCTTGTTGAAGAGGTCGTAGGCCGTCTCGTCGAGCGGATCGGCCTTGCGGGCGCACAGTTGGATCCGGCCCTGCTCGTCGCGCAGGTCCGCGAAGCAGACCTTGCCGTGCTTGCGCCGGGCAAAGAGCCGGCCGGCCAGCTTGACGCGGCGTGCCTCCTGGAAGCCGGCTGTCACGGACGCGATCGGGCCTGACCTCTCAAAACGAAAGCCGAACGGCTCCATCCCCGCCCGGCGAAACGCGTCAAGCTTATCCAATCTCTGCTGGATGATATCGTTAAGTTCCATGCTACCCGCTTACCTTAATGAGTATAAAGAAGATAACTTATGAAACGACAGCCACTTGGCAGACAAAATCGGCCGCCAAGCGGCCTTTTTAAGATACCTAATTATACTTGAGGCAGGGATGCCTGTCAACGGAAAGTGAACCGGGAGCGGCTTGCACCTTTTTAAAAAAAAGAGCCTTGCAGTGAAAGGGCGCCGCAAGGCTCCTGAAAACAAAACCCGATATCTATGAACTACTTACGAATGAGAAGCCGTTTCTTGAAGCGCTTGGACTTAAAGAACTTGACCGTGAACGTGACGGCCTTGGGGGCATTGAACGCACGGCAGGAGAAGATATTGATATAAGCGGCGTTCCACAAGTCTGAAAAGTGCCCGGTGATGGAACTCGTCTCGATGAACTGCAACAGCGAGTATCCCGCGGTGTGGGCCTCTTTGTACCCGAAGTGCGGCAAGAGCGTCTTGCCGTACTTCTCCATGTTCAGGATCTTGCACAACCGGGTGACGTACTGGGCCAGCGCTTTCCTTGAACGGATCGTCTTTGGGTCGCACTCATACAGGTCCAAAATGACTTCCATGCCGTAGCCAGCCTGGTGGGACCGGGAACCTTTTGCCATCCTCTTTTTATCCTCCTCCTTACGACCTTTTGCCCGGGCGATGCGACAGCGCCCGCGCCGTGATGTTTCGGGACTTTTCTCGTCGGTATTTTAAGGAGCGGCCGCTCTGCCGCGTGCGCCGTTCTCGCTTTCGGGGAAATTATACCCCCGGTACCTTTTCAACGCAAGACATCTTTAACATTTTTTTGCCGTCACGCCTTCACGCGGACGGGTGTGGGCAGCGGCGCCGGGTCCTCCTGCACCTGTGTCGGCAGCCCCATCGTGTCCAACAGCCCGATGAAGGGGTCCGGGTCGAGCTCTTCGACGTTGACCATCGTCTTCGTGTCCCAGACGTCCCGGGCGATCAGGACGGCGGCCGCCGCCGGCGGGACGCCGGCCGTATAACAGATGGCCTGCGACTCCACCTCTTTGTAGCAGGCGGCGTGATCGCAGATATTATAGATCAAGACGGACTTCGGCTTGCCGGCCCGGGTGCCCGTGACCAGGTTCCCGATGCATGTCTTGCCCGTGTAAGCCGGCGCCAGCGATAACGGGTCCGGCAGAACGGCCTTCAGGACCCTGAGCGGGACCACCTCGATGCCGTCGGCCGTCCTGACGGGTCTCTCCGACGTCAGGCCCAGATTGGTCAGGACCGAGAAGACATTGATGTAATGGTCGCCGAACCCCATCCAGAAACGGATGCTGTTGGCGTCGATGTTCTGCGACAGCGAGTGCAGCTCGTCGTGGCCGTTGAGGTAGATCGGCTGGCGGCCGACGACCGGAAAGTCGTATTCCATCTTGACGGCGTGGACCTTCTCCTGGACCCACCGGCGATCGATCCAGGTCCATACCTTCTTGAACTCGCGAAAGTTGATCTCCGGGTCGAAGTTGGTGGCGAAGTACCTGCCGTGGTTGCCGGCGTTGACGTCCATGATATCGATCGTGTCGATGGTATCGAAGTGGTGCTTGACCGCCAGCGCGCAGTAGGCGTTGACCACGCCCGGGTCAAAACCCGCGCCCAGGACCGCCGTCGTGGCGCTCCTGCGGCACTCCTCTTTGCGCTTCCACTCGTAGTTGGCGTACCACGGCGGGTCCTCGCAGACCTTGTCCGGCTCCTCGTGGATGGCGGTGTCGATGTAGGCGGCACCCGTCCGGATGCAGGCCGTCAAGACCGACATATTGACGTAGGCCTGAGCGAGGTTGATGACGATCTGTGATCCCGTCTCCTGGATCGCCTTGACCGTCGCCTCGATGTCCAGCGCGTTGAGTTGACGGCTCACGATCTTCTTCTTAGGGTCCTTGATGTTCTTTTTCCTGCGGACGCTCTCGATGACGGCGTCGCACTTCTTGCGCGTGCGCGATGCGATGCAGATGTCCCCCAACACATCGTTGTGCTGCGCGCACTTGTGCGCCGCCACGTGCGCCACGCCCCCTGCCCCGACGATCATGACATTTTTCTTCATCTCAACGGGCCCTCCGCGAACGGTTCCTTATGGATTGCTTAGGACAGACTGCCGACAAAATCCTTATAGGCAAAACGGCGGACCACCTGCGTCCTGCCGTTACGCCTCTTGACGACGATGGCGGGCATCTTGAGCCCGTTGAACCAGTTCTTCTTGACCATGGTGTAACCGGCCGCGTCGGTAAAACGGAGGATGCTGCCGACCTTGAGCCGTCTGGGGAACCGGTAGGTCCCGAAGACATCGCCGGCCAGGCACGAACGGCCGGCGACCATATACCGGTACCGGCCGCGGCCGGCCTCTTTGACCTTGGCGGACTGCCGGTAGACCAACAGGTCCAGCATGTGCGCCTCTGTCGAGGCGTCGACGATGGCGATGTCGATCCTGTTGCGCACGATATCAAGGACCGTGGTCACGAGCTCGGCAGACCCGGTGACGACGCTCTCCCCCGGCTCGCAGTAGACCTGGACCTGGAAGCGGTCGCCGAACTCCTTTATCTTCTTCGTGAACCTCCCGACGGGGTAGCCCTCTTTTGTGAAAGAGAGCCCCCCGCCCAGGCTCACCCACTCCAGGCGGCGCAGGACCGGCCCATAGACATCGCTGATAAGGTCCAGATGCCTTGAGAGATCCTTGAAGTCGTCGTTCTCGCAGTTGAAGTGGAACATGACGCCCTTGAGGAGCCCCAGCGCCTTCACGAGCGCCCTCGTGTCCGTCACGCCCAGGCGCGAGTGCCTGCGGGCCGGATCGGCCAGGTCGAAGTGAGAATAGCTGACACCCGGGTTGACCCGCACGCCGAGGTCGCGGCCGCGCAGGACCGGGGCGAACCTTCTCAATTGTGACAGGGAATTGAAGATGATCTTGTCGGCGATGGGACGCACGGCCCGGATGTCTTGGGGGGAATACGCGGCTGCGTAGGCGTGGACTTCCTTGCCGAACTTCTCGCGCCCCAGCCGCGCCTCGTACGGGGAGCTCGAGGTCGTGCCGTCCAGGTATCTTCTCAACAGGCCGAAGACGCTCCAGGCCGAAAAACATTTGAGGGCCAGGACAAACCGGGCCCCCGAAACGCGACGGATACGCTCAATGGTCTTGAGGTTCTTCAGCAACCTCTGCTCGTCGATCAAATAGTATGGTGTTTCCAATCTGCCTTCTTCCCACTATTCAACCACAACGAAAAGAGAGATTTTCCAACTCTATGATAGGGGCTATCCCCTCCCATTGCAAGAAAAAATCCAATGCGGCAGTAAAAGACCAGGTCTTTGCGTCTCATATTTTGAGACTAAAACGACCTGGTCGAAAAATCTCATTTTTGGGGAGGGGCGGGAGGTGCGAGGCGCTTCTTGACGAGGGCGCTGAGCACGTTGCCGTCAGCCCGGCCCTCGGTGCGGCTCATGACCTCCTTCATGACGCGGCCCATGTCCTTCATCGAGGAAGCGCCCGAGGCGGCGATAACCTCTTCAACGAGGCGTGCCACCTCTTCCTCGGAGAGCGCCGGCGGAAGGTAAGACTCCAGGAGCGCGCACTCGGCCTTCTCCTTGGCGACCAGGTCCGGCCGGTTGCCCTTTTCGAACTGGGCGAGCCCGTCGCGCCGCTGCTTGATGAGCTTCTTGATGACGACGATGACATCGGCGTCGTCCAACTTCTCCTTCTTCTTTTCGAAGGAGGCGTACTGAAGCTGGGAACGCAGATAGGACAAGGCCTGGGTACGGGCCGCATCGCGCGCCTTCATGGACTCCTTGAAGTCCGCGGTGATCTTTTCCTCTAAAGACATGGATCCGCTCCCTGCAGGTTAAAAGTACCAGGAGACGCCGAGCGTGTAGACGTCCGCCTCGATGCCGCCGTTGGGCTCTTTGATGGAGGCGTTGGAGACGTGGCGGCGGCGGTAGCCGGCGTTCACCGCCAGGTCGTCGCGGAGAAAATAGATGAGGCCGGCGCCCCCGGCGCTCACGAAATTGAACTGCGTGGACTGCTCATACGTATGCAGGGTATAGTAGTAGGGACCCGTGCCCACCTCGACATACGGATAGAGCTTTTCCGTCAACGGGAAGGCGTAGCGGAAGAACGTCGGCAAGGCCAGCTCGACGTTGGACTCGGGCTTGGTGATGGCGCCGATATAAGGTTCATAGATGATCTCCAGCATGCCCGGGGGCCTGAGACCGAACTTCTCCGTGAAGGGGATCAGGTCAAAGCCGAAGCGCATCCCCACAGAGACGATGTCCATGTCCTTGTTGGTCTTTAGGCTTCCTTCGCCAAATCCCGCCACGAAGCCGATCTCCTGCAACCACTGCCCCACGCCTTCGGTGGGACGCTCCGCCATCGCCGCCGAGACACCCCATGAACACAGGAACAACACCGCCGCCAAGAGCCTCAACGTCCTCTTCATGCGCCCCCTTCCTTTCCGATTAATGAGGCCTGTCCCTCGAATGTTTTGACGAGAAGGCCGGCGACCCTTTTCACGAGCGACGGGGACAGCGACGCCACCTCGATGCGCGTGGCGTCCTGCGCGCGCGGCTCAAAAAAGATCCCGACCTGCGTCGTGTCCACGTGGCCCGTGAACCCCATGGCCGCCAGGTAGGCCTTCTTGGGGTCCTTCAGGTAGACCGTCGCGCCGCCCTCTG
>CAZDLS010000048.1:0-12330 GCA_964506425.1 uncultured Planctomycetia bacterium
GACCTTCGGCTGGCCGTTCGAGAAGACCGTTACCGAAGGTTCGGAGCCCCCGGATCCCAAGATCCTTTCCTATTTTTATCCGACCTCGGTCTTGGTCACGGCGCCTGAGATCATCTTCTTCTGGGTCGCGCGCATGATCATGGCGGGCTTTGAGTTCATGGGCGAGGAGCCCTTCTCCGACGTCTACATCCACGGCACGGTCCGGGACGTGGAGGGGCGCAAGATGTCCAAGTCCCTGGGCAACAGCATCGACCCCTTGCAGGTCATCGACCAGTACGGCGCCGACGCCCTGCGCTTCAGCCTTATCGCCATCGCGGCCAGCGGCGCGGACATCTACCTTTCCAGGGACCGTTTTGAGCAGGGCCGCAACTTCGCCAACAAGATCTGGAACGCCTCGCGCTTCATCCTGATGAACCTCAAAGAGGGGGTGACCGGCGACGCGGTCGATGTCAAGGACCTCGCGCTCTTCGACCGCTGGGTCCTCCACGAGTTGAACGAGACCGTCAAGAAGACGACGCGGGCCCTCGACGCCTTCCGCCTCAACGAGGCTTTGAACATCGTCATGAATTTTTTCTGGAAGGACTTTTGCGACGTGTACATCGAGGTCGCCAAGATCAGCCTGGAGCGGCCCCAGACGCAGGAGGTCCTTCTGCATGTCTTGAAAAAGACGCTCCTCCTGCTGCATCCCTTCATGCCGCATATCACCGACGAGATCACGTCCTTGCTCCCGGGCAGGCACCCTGAGACCATCAGCGTCGTGCCGTGGCCGGTCCCGGAGAAGCGCTTCGAAGACAAGTCCAGCGTCGGCCAGGCGGACCGTGTCACCGCCTGCGTGTTCGGTATCCGGCAGCGCCGGCATCTCTTGAACGTCTTGCCCGCGGCCAAGGTCAATGTCGTCTTGATGTGCGCCGACAAGGACGCAGAGCGTGACCTTGAGGCGTGTGCGCCGGTCCTGCAGCGTCTGGCCGGCGTCCGATCGGTGGCGTTCCAGGCGCCGGGCAAGGCCCCGGCGAACTCGGTGACGTTTTTGGCGCTGCCGAAATTGAAGGGGGCGTTGCTGCTGGAAGGGCTCGTGGACATCAAGAAAGAAAAGGAGCGCCTGGTGCGCGACATCGCCGGTCTTCAGGGGCAAGGGCGCCAGAAGCAGGCCTTATTAAAAAAGAAGGGTTTTCTCAAGCGGGCGCCCAAAGAGGTGGTGGCAAGAGAAAAGGCGCGGCTGGAGGAGTTACGCTCCCAGATCAGGAGCCTTCGGGAGGTGGCCGATGATCTTGGATAAGGCCTGGGTGCGCCGCGTGGTCCACGCCGCGCTCACCGAGGACGCCGCCTACCGGGACGTCACGACCCAGGATTTCATCGCGCCGGACGTGCGCGTCGAGGCAAAGATAACGGCCGGACAAAACGGCGTTGTCTGCGGGGTGCCGTTCGCCCGGGAGGCGTTGCGCGTCTTCGACAAGAAGGCGCGCGTCACGGTCGTGAAGAAAGAGGGCTCTTGCGTGCGGCGCGGGGATGTGGTCCTGAAGATCAGGGCGAGAGGCCGCACGGTCCTCTCCTGCGAGCGCGTGGCCCTGAACTTCCTTTCCTACCTTTCGGGCATCGCGACCCAGACGCACGAGGCGGTCCGGCGCGTGCGGTCAAAGGGCATCACGGTCCTCGACACGAGAAAGACGACGCCCCTTTTGCGGATACTCGAGAAGTACGCCGTGTCGATCGGCGGCGGCCGCAACCATCGCTTTGATCTGGGGGAACAGTATCTCCTCAAGGACAACCATATGTTCATCCTGCGCCGGACCGACACCTGCGGTCTCCTTAAGAAACGACGGCCGCACATCCCCTTTGAGGTCGAGGTCGAGACCCTGAAGGAGCTTGAGGCCGTGCTGGCGCTTGGGCCCGACATCGTGATGCTCGATAACTTTTCACCCGGCCAGATCCGAAAGGCCCTGGTCCGGCTGGCCCGCCTGTGCCCTGACCGCCGGCACCGGCCGCTCATCGAGCTCTCCGGCGACATCACCGCCGAAAACCTCTCGCGTTACGCCATCCGCGGCGTGGATTTTATCTCTTTGGGGAGTCTCACGCACTCGGCGGTCGCTTTGGATTTCTCTCTGGAGCTCACGCGCTGCAGCTTGAGGTAGCGCCGACGGATCGCCCTGCGCCATGCCTGCATTCATCCTTACCAGCTCATTTAAACCCGCCGGCGACCAGGCCCAGGCCATCGACAAGATCGCGCAGGCGGTTGAGGCCGGCAGGCCCGCGGCCACGCTCCTGGGCGTCACGGGGTCGGGCAAGACCTTTACCATGGCCAACGTGATCGCCCGCCTCAACAAGCCGGCCCTCGTCATCTCCCACAACAAGACCCTCGCCGCCCAGCTCTACTTCGAGTTCAAGGAGTTCTTCCCGCACAACGCGGTCGAGTACTTCGTGAGCTACTACGATTATTACCAGCCCGAGGCCTATATCCCCTCGACGGACACCTATATCGAAAAGGACGCCGCCATCAACGACCGGTTGGACCGGCTGCGCCTTTCTTCCACGACGTCGCTCTTCTCGCGGCCCGACACGCTCGTGGTCGCCTCGGTCTCCTGCATCTACAACCTGGGCAGCCCCCAGGACTACCGGGACTTCATGGTCTTTTTAAAGACGGGCCAGACCGTCAGCCGCGACGACGTGATCCGGCGGCTGATGGGCATCCAGTACGAGCGCAACGATCATGAGTTCGTCCGCGGCAAGGTCCGCGTCAAGGGCGACACGGTCGACATCTACCCCGCTTACGGCGAGAGGGGGGTGCGTCTCGTCCTCGAGTTCGACGCCATCCGCTCTATCTATGAGTTTGACCCTGTCTCGGGCGACAAGTTGAGCGACCTCGACACGATCGGCATCTACCCGGCCAAGCATTACATCGTGCCCCAGGACGCCATCGACAAGGCGACGGTGCTGATCTTAGAAGAGATGGAAGAGCGGCTCAAGGTCCTGCGCAAGGAGAACAAGCTGCTCGAGGCCCAGCGCCTGGAACAGCGCACGCGCTACGACGTGGAGATGCTGCGCGAGGTCGGGTATTGCCACGGCATCGAGAACTACTCGCGCACGCTCTCCTTCCGCGCGCCGGGGTCGCGGCCGTTCTGCCTGCTGGATTATTTTCCGGAGGATTTCATCGTTTTCGTCGACGAGAGCCACGTGACCGTGCCGCAGGTCCGCAGCATGTACGAGGGCGACCGGGCGCGCAAGCGGGTATTGGTCGACTTCGGCTTCCGCCTGCCGTCGTGCCTGGACAACCGGCCGCTGAAATTCGAGGAGTTCGAGGGGCTGGTCAGGCGATCGGTCTATGTCTCGGCTACGCCCAGCCCTTATGAGATCAAGCGCTCCGGCGGGGTGACCGCCGAGCAGGTCATCCGGCCGACCGGCATACCCGATCCCGAGATCCTCGTGTGCCCCTCCAAGGGCCAGGTCAAGGACCTGGAAGAGCGCATCCGCGAGCGGGCGGGCAAGGACGAGCGCGTCCTCGTGACGACCCTCACCAAGAGGATGGCCGAGGACTTGAGCGCCTATTTGGAGGAGAAGAAGCTCAAGGTGCGGTATCTGCACTCGGACATCGATACGATAGAGCGCGTCGAGATACTGCGCCAGCTGCGTTCCAAGGCCTTTGACGCGCTCGTCGGCGTCAACCTTTTACGCGAAGGCCTGGACCTGCCCGAGGTCTCGCTCGTCGCCGTGCTGGACGCGGACAAGGAAGGTTTCCTGCGTTCGGCGGTGTCCCTTATCCAGCTCGCCGGCCGCGCGGCGCGCAACATCAACGGCCAGGTCGTGATGTACGCCGACAAGCAGACGCAGGCCATGCGCACGGCCATCCGCGAAAGCAACCGCCGGCGCAAGCGCCAATTGGAGTATAATAAACAATACGGCATAACCGTTGAGACGGTCAAAAAAGGGATCCGCGAGACCCTGCGCGAGGAAGAGGAGGCCAAGACCTACGTGGCCGAGCTCTCAGGCCAGAGCCTGGAGCAGCACGAGCGCGAGTCCCTGATCGCCTATCTTGGGCGCGAAATGGAGTTGGCCGCGCGCAACCTCAGGTTCGAGGATGCCGCGCGCCTGCGCGACGAGATCAAGCGGCTGAAGCCCAAGGGCGCGCCCAGGCGCGCCGGCCGCGAACGCCGAACATAAAGCATCCAATGACCGGGAGGCAGATATGGCGATGAGAGAAGACATGGAAAAGCAGGGGGCTTTTCTGTTCAGGTGGAGGAGTTATGTCCCCATGGTGATCCTGCCTCCGCTTATTCTGGCCCTGTTCCATTCCGAGAACATCGAGCGCCTCTTCGGCGATGTCGGGGAGCATCTTTGGGAGGCCCTGTGCCTGTTGATCTCGCTTTCGGGGCTGGCGCTGCGCGCCGGGGTCGCCGGTTATGTCCTTCGGGGGACGTCGGGGAGGAACACGAAGGGGCAGGCCGCCGAACAGCTCAACACCACCGGTATGTATTCCATCGTAAGGAATCCGCTGTACCTGGGGAATTTCGTCATCATGCTCGGGGCCTTGATGTTCGTCCAGGTGTGGTGGCTCGTCCTGATAGGCGTCTTCGGGTTCCTGTTCTATTATGAGCGCATCATCTTCACCGAAGAGGAATTCCTGCGCAAGAAATTCGGAAAGGCCTTTTTGGATTGGGCCCAACGGACCCCCGTCTTCTACCCTGACTTTAAACGCTGGCAGAGACCGGACCTTCCTTTTTCCTTTAAGACCGTCCTCAGGAGGGAGTATTCGACCTTTTTCGGGATCATCGCCTCTTTTACGTTCATCGATATCGCCGCGGACCTGGCGACCGAAAGGAAGCTTGAGATCAAGCCTTTTTGGGTCGTCCTGTTCGTCGGCGGGCTGGTCGTGTATCTCACGCTTATGGCGTACAAGAAGAAGACGAAGAGATTGAATGTCGCGGGCCGGTAAGGGCGGTCCCCAGCAGGGTTTCTACGCAAAAGAGGAGGTAAGATGAAGAGGAGATCGGCAGGGACTCTCGTCCTGGTTCTTTTTCTAGGCCTGGTCGTCTTGGCCCCGGGGCTCCTGGCCCAGGGCGCCCCGGCGTTTTCCCTCAAGGAGGCCGTCGAGGCGTCCGAAAAGGCGCTGGAGGCCCAGGGGGTCAGCCTCGATGAGTACTTCCTTTATAGTGTCGTTTTGACGCGCGGCTCATCCGGTGAGTACTGGAACTGTACCTACAGGCCGAGCGGCGGAGGCGACAAGGCCGGCTACGGCCAGGTCTACGTCAAGGTCTACATGGATGCCCAGGTCGAGGTCGTGATACCGGAGGTCCCTGTCCGGTATAGATAGACCCGTGTCCTCAGGGGGCATCGCCTTTTTTGGCCTTGAGGCTGCTTTTCAGTTTTTTGGCGAAGTCGGGGTTGGAGAGTCCCAGATCGACGGCCTTGCCGTAGGCACGAGCGGCAAGGTCGAATTTTTTTAGCTGGAACAGGGCGGCGGCCAGGTTATAGTAGGCCGTGGCAAAGTCGGGCCTGAGGGTGACCGCCTTTTCGAAGAGGGGGATGGCCTGCGTCGGGTCGCCCTTGAGGAAGGTGACGATGGCCAGGTTGTTATAGGCCTCGGCGTAGTGGGGGTCCAGCTCGAGGGCCTTCTTGAAGAAGGCCTCTGCTTCGTCGAGGCGGCGGGCGTCCTTGAAGATATTGCCGAGGTTGTTGTAGCTTTCGATGTAGCCGGGTTCGGCGGCCATGGCCTTGCGAAGGAGCCGGACCGCTTCTTGGGTATCGCCCTTTTCATAAGTGAGGATGGCCAGGTTGTTGAGCAGGCGCGCGCTCTCGGGGGCATAGGCCAGCGTCTTCCTATAGAAGAGGAAAGGGTCGTTCCAGTAGGTGTTCTGCCGGATGGTCAACACGCCAAAAAAGAGGACGAGCAGCGTCGAGGCCGCAAGGACCGGCCGCAGGCCCCGGCGCCGGTAGAGGGAGTCGAGCATGCCGGCCAGCAGGGCAAAAAAGCCGATGGAGGGCAGATACAGCCAATGCTCGCTCATGTAGGCGTTGACCGGAAAGAGGTTGGTCTGGGGTAAAAGCATCACGAAAAACCAGCCGATGGAGAAAGCGGCAAGCGGCGCGCTCTTTTGTTTCTTATAGGCATAGGCGATCAGGACCAAGAGCAGGACCGCGCCTGCCGGGACGCGCAGGTCGGACCAGGGGAAGGTCCCCATGCCGTATTCCATGTGCAGGCCGACGGGCAGGACCAGGATCCTCAGGTATTGGGTAAGCGCCACAAAGAACCCGGGCAGGCGCTGCCAAAGCGTGGTGTCGGCCTCCGAGAGCGTCAGGAAGTGCCGCAACAGGGTCAGGCGCGCGAGCATGTAGAGGCCGGTCACGCACCAGATCGCGAAGAGGGGCCTGCCGGCGTGGCCCTTCTTGAAAACGGCATGATGAAAGACCAGCAGAACAGGGAGGATGAGGCTGTTCTCTCTGCTCAGGAGCGCGGCCGCGTAGCACAAGAGCATGGCGCCGAAGAGCCCCGGCCTGAGGGTGCGCTGTCCGATCTGTTTGACGTAGAAGATGAGGGCGAGCAAAAGAAAGAGCGCGGCCAGGGGATCCGCCCGCCCCGAGATATACGCCACGGCTTCGGTGTGCGCGGGGTGGACGACGAAGAGGCAGGCCGCGATGAGCGACAGGGGCATCCGGCCGAAGAGCAGGTTCATGAGCCAGAACACGCACAGGGCTGCCAGGACATGCAGGGCGATGTTCGTCAGGTGGTACCCGGTGACGTTGCCGCGCCAGAGGGCGTAGTCGGCCATGTAGCTGGCTTCCTGGACGGGACGGTAGAAGGCGTATTCTTTCCTGATCTCTTTTTTCGAGAAGAGACCGAAAAAGTGCCCGGGGTCCCGGATGTAGGCATTGTTCTGCACCAGGTGCACGTCATCCCAGATAAAGTCGCCGCCCACGGAGTTGGCATAGACCGCCGCCCCCAGCAAGGCGATGAGGCCGGCCGCCAGCCATAAGTTTTTAGGTTTCATCTGAAAAACCTCCAATCCCCTCACAGACCGTCCTTCTATTCTATCACGACAAGCCGTAAGGAAGGCGGCTTTTGCTCTTTCCGATTGTATGCTACAATTATGCCGTTGCCCGCCTGGCTGCTATGACGTTGCCCGCCGGGCCGCGTTTTGTCCAGACCCGCGCGCATCGTCGAGCAAGGAGGAGTCATGCGTTTTATGGCAAAGCTCAAAGGAACGCTTGTCGTCGTCGTTGTCCTTTTTGTCGTGGACGTCTTTTTGTTGAACCAGGGCATCATCGCGACCCTCTTTGCGGGGGGTGCCGTCCTCTTCGGCCTGGTCCGGATGCTGTGGGCGTTTATCCGGCGCCAACCGGGCCTGGCCGTGGAGCGGTCGGCCCGTATCGGGCTCTACCTCGTCCTGATGTTCGCGACCATGCCGGCGATCGGCCTTTTGAACCAGGTCGCCAACCGGAACATGAAGACCGTCATCCGCGCGGTCGAGGCGTACAAGGGGGAATACGGCAGGTATCCGGATTCCCTCAGCCAGCTCGTGCCGGAGTTCCTGAAAAAGGTCCCGGCGGCCAAGCCGGCCCTGATGGCGGCCTCGTTCTCCTATCTGACGCAGCCGGGCCGCCACACCATCCGCTATATGACGATGCCCTTGAATTCCTTTGAATATTATGAGTTTGAGCGTAAGCGGTGGGGTTCGTATCAGAGCGACCGCGAGCCGCCCTCCCTCGATTACGACGAGGGGGTCACGTCGTACCGGGAGCAGGAACGTGTATCCTCGAAGTAGGCCCAAGGGGGCTGCGTGAAGAAGGCCGGGGTGAAGACGGCGCTGTTGCTGGCAGGGGCGTTTTTCGTGAGCGCCGTCGCGGCCCTTGATGCGCGCGCAGAGCAGGCACAGGACGTCGAGGTCCTCCTGGACGGCTGCACGCTCACGGCGGGCCAGTTAGAAGACATAAAGCTCACCGTCTTGGCCGTCAAGGACATCTTTGTCACCGAGTTGGAAGGCCGCGGCCGCGTGGTGGAGAATCCGGTGATCAAGATATTAGGCAAGGAAGAGTATGCCGCGTGCAGGGCCCGTCTGCCGCATATCACGTGCGGGTCGAACTTTTATATATTTGAGACCCATGAGGTCGTCATCCCCTACGTAGAGGGCCGCGAATGGCCCTTGATGCGTGCAGATATCTTTCATGAAGTGGGACACGCCTTCACGCAAAAATACCTTTCCAGGCGGCTTCCTGATTGGTTGAGCGAGGGGTTGGCGTGGTATTTCTCCCGGACGCACGGTGCGCCCGGCTCTGTCACGGTGGCTCCCGGGGGGAGCAACTTTATGGCAAAGGAGTGGCTGGAGACCAACACGGCAAGGGATCTTGTGCGGGACATTCTCCCGGGCGGGAAGTGGAATTCTAACAGCAAAAGGGATTTTTGGTTTTATGCTTTACCGCAGTGGTCGCTGGCATATTTTTTGATGGAGACCCCCCGGTCTCGCGGCATCCTGCTGGACTTCGTCGATAAGATCAACAGCGGCAGACCCTCTGTTCGCGCGCTCGATCTTGTCTATCCCGGCGGCGCCCAGGGGCTGGCGCGGGACTGGGCGGCGTGGGTCGCCTTGCCCCAGAAGAGCCACCATTATGGAAGGCCGGACCCTGCGGCGCACGTCGACAAGGCGGGGTCTTCAGTCACGACCCGTTTTTATCATCGGGTAGAGCCGCAAACCCCGCCGCCGGGGCCTGTCGAGACGGCCGTGAGGGTCGTCAACAGCCTGAGCGGCATCGTGTACTCTCCGGAGGGCGCGGCGGTCCTTATCAACGATGACATAGGACGTGTCGGCGATGAGGTCTTTGGGGGGAAGATCGTAGAGATAACGCCCGACAGCGTCATCGTGCAGTTCGCCGACGAGCGCAGGGAGTACCATACCGGAGAAGTCCTGCCTTAATCAAACCCGCCTTCCACGATAGCTTCCCTGGTCACTTCTTTCACGATCCCGAACTCCTCGATGGCATTTTTCTTTTTCCAGGTGCCCTTGAGGAACCATATCCCGGCCGTAGCGGCTGCGAGGACATTGCTGATAGGGAAGGCCCACCAGATGCCGTTTTCCCCCAGCGGGGTGTGTTTCGAGAGGACGTAGGCCAAGGGAAAGCGCAGGACCCACAGGGAGACGATGGCGATGACCATGGCCATTATGGTGTCTCCGCTTCCCCGGAAGACGCCGGTCATCACCTGTTGGACGCCGATCAGGCCGAAGGTGAAGGCCATGGCGCGGATGAAGGCCACGCCGGCGGCGATGACGGCCGGGTGCCCCGGGATGAACGTCCGCACGAGCGTCGGGGCAAAGATGAAGAAGAGGACCCCGAGGCCCGTCAGGATGACGAAGGCCCCGAGCGTCGCCTTGTGGGCTATGCTTTCGGCGCGGCCGACCTTGCCGGCGCCCATGTTCTGGCCGATGAGGGTGGAGGTGGCCATCGAAAGACCGACGGCGGGTATGATGATGAAGCTCAGGAGCCGGATGCCGATCCCGTAAGCCGCAATGGTCTTGGTGCCGAAGCTCGCGACGAGGATGGTCAGGACCATGAGCGCCAGGGCGCGCGTGGACTGTTCGATGGAGGACGGTATGCCCAGGCGGACCATCCGTTTGATCAGGGAGATATCCGGCCGCAGCTCGGCCAGGTGCAGGTGGATGCCGTATCGGCCGCTGAAAAGGAGCAGGATGCCCAGAACGGCGGCCAGACCTTGCGAGACGATCGTTGCGTAAGCCGCTCCCTTGACGCCCAAGGCGGGCAAGGCCCCCCAGCCGAAGATGAACAAGGGGTCGATGAAGAGGTTGAGCAGGACCGTGCCGATGACGATATAGAGAGGGGTCTTGACGTCTCCCACCCCGCGCATGAGCGCCTGGAAGACAAAGAATCCGAAGAGGAAGACCAGGCCCACCAGGGAGATCCGCATGTACGCGATGGCGTCCATGGTGACCTGTGGGTCGGCGCCCATGAGCCTCATGAAGGGGGGCGCCAGGAAGTGTCCTGTGACCGAGATGGCCCCGGCGGCAACGAGCATCATCACGATGGTCTGGCCGGCCACGTGGTCTGCCGCGCGTTTGTCGTTCCTGCCCGTGTATTGGGCCACCAGGATGGAGCCGGCGATGACGATCCCTCCGCCCAGGGAGATGAGAAGAAAGAGGGCGGGGAAGCAGATGGAGATAGAGGCCACGGCCTCCGCGCCCAACCGGCCGACCCAGAAGGTGTCCGTCAATTGATAGGCGGTCTGCAGGATGTTCGCAAAGACGATGGGCACCGCGAGGGCCAGGAGGGACGCGAGGATGGAGCCTTCTGTGAGATTTCGCCTGCGCATTCAAGTACTATATAGCACAAAAAGCCGCGATGCAAGCCGGGCCTATATATTTTGTGACGCATCTTCTCCCGCGTGGTAGAATTAGGTATTGACCGCAGGGCCCTGCCGGACCGGACTCCCATCTCGCCCGTACCCCAACCCGCCGACCAGCCCGCACAAAAGATCGGAGCGCCCCTATGGAAAAACCGCCGAAATCCCTCTTTTGGTCCGCGATCGCATCGATCCTGGCTGTCGGCATCATACACGTACTTGACGCCCAGGACAGCTTTGGCGATGCGGTCTACAAGGGCTGGCTTTTTTACGCCAACGGCCTCGGCGCCCTTCTTGCCGCATACGGGATCGCGCGGGGCAGACGCTGGGGCTGGACCCTGGGCTTATTCATCGCGGCAGGCTCATTCGTCCTTTACGTCGCCAGCCGCACGGTGGGCCTGCCCCTCATCCCGCCGGAGCCGGAGGATTGGCTCGAGCCTTTGGGCGTGGCTTCATTGACCGCGGAAGCCTTATATATCGCGGTCTTCTTAAAAATGAACAGCCGGAGGTCTAAATAAGATGTCATCCGCAAACGGTTTAGAGAACCTAAAGGAGTTAATCTTGAAACCAAAGACCATTGCCTTAGTCATCCTCGGTATCTTGGTCCTTGTCGTTTTGTTACAAAACACCCAGGTCGTCACCATCCGGTTCCTGTTCTGGCAAGCGAGCATGTCCAGGGTGATCCTCCTGCCCTTGATCTTGTTCGTCGGATTTGCAGTCGGTTTCTTTGTAGGCAGATCGTCGAAAGAGTTTTAGCTTTGCGGATGCCGGCCTCCGGCCCAAGCCCCGATTTTTCATGAAGAAGATGATGCTCCTGGCCGTACTGGCGCTCGTTCTGATACCTTCGGCCGGCTATTGCCAGGACAGCCAGAACTTGTTCGCAGTGGCCTCCAGCCTTTATACCGGCAGTGAAGGGGCCGGGAACAACCTGTTCGCAGGATTTTCTGCGTGGGGATTGATCGGCGGGATTCTCTTCAGCGGTGTCGGCTTTGTCGCCTTCGTATACGGGAAGAGGAACTGTGAATTCAGGCCTCTGGTCCTGGGTATCCTTTTACTGGGATATCCCTTTTTTATCAGGAACACGACAGCCATATTCGTGGTCGGCGCTGTTCTGACGGCGGCCTTGTTCCTGTGGCATGATTGAACGAAGCACGTAACAAATCCGGAAGGAGCTTACCATGACCAGTCAAGCAATGGCACTCTGGACCGCGGCGATCATCTTTCTCCTCGTCAGCATTCTCCATGCCATGCGGTTGATCTTGCGGACAAAGGTGACCATAGGGCGTTTTGTCATTCCTCTATGGTTGAGCGGCTTGGGTCTTCTCGTGGGCCTGTCGCTCGCGATATGGATGATCAGCGTCATCAACACATAGACCCCGCATGAAGATCAGGAATGCCTTTAGAGATCTCTTAAGGATTTTGATGAGTTTCAATTTGGGGGTCCTATGGCGTATTTTCCGTTTTGGACCGAAGGGCTTTTTGACCATTTCCAGGAAAGCGTTTTACGCCGTTAACCCATTTGAAAAAAAGGAAACCTTTTTGATAGCGCGGCCGTTCAACTCGATCCCCGTAGCGCCCCTAGAGGATATTATCGGAGGCAAAAAAGTCCCTGTGGAAGTAACCGTGGGTGGATATGAAGACGGCGTGCTGGCGTATAAAGACGCAATAACTCTCATTGCCCTTCTTGCCGCAGAAAGTCCCAGGGAGGTGTTGGAGATTGGGACCTTCTTCGGCCATACGACAAAAGCAATGGCGGAAAATCTGAAGGACGCCGTTATCCATACGGTCGATCTACCCCAGGATCATTCCCTTGAAACAGATACAATAACGGCGCTTGCGAAAGACGATCACCATCTCATTAGAAAACGCGTCGTAGGAAGAGAATTCAAAGGATATCCTTGCGAGAAAAGGATCAGGCAGTATTATGCCGATACGGCTTCCTGGGATTTTCGCGTAGACGGCAAGCCCACCTTCTTTTTCATAGACGGCTCGCA
>CAZDLS010000049.1:0-12034 GCA_964506425.1 uncultured Planctomycetia bacterium
CTGTGCCGGTCGATTCATCCCGATAATTCAAGAGGTTCGCGTTCTCCGGCGTGAAAACCTTGAAGTTTTGAGGAAGCGTGAGGCCTCCGGTGGAAACAAGCGTGACCCCTTCGATATGGTCCGCGCTCAGGCGTTCGCCGAGGCCTCCCTTGCCGGGGTAAGTCTGCTCCAACCTGCCCCTGAAAGAACCGTCCATGTCCGTCTCAGCGCCTCTCAGGGTCATCTCCGCGAAGATGCCGCCGATAACGATAGACTTCAGTCCTTGATATTCCTTTGCGACACCGACAAGCTCGACATTATTAAGCACACGGCCCGGCAGCGCTGCGCCGGCGTCGGTCTTGTACGTTTCGTCGAAACCGAGGCCCGCAAGGACTTGGCCGTCCTGCACGCGCGCGCCGTAAAGGTTCGACGCCCAGCCGGTCGTGAACTCGATGACATTTTTGTCCGACTGATAGGCCTCAAAAGCGGCAGCGTCAAAACCGGGGGCGCTGACCAAGCTGCCCTTGACCGCAGCATCGCCCCATTTGCCCTCAGCGCCGACCTGGCCGCCGACCGTCAAGGCCTTCGGCGTCCAGGCAAATCCATCCGTCAAGGTGCGCGTCAAGGGTTCATCGCCCTCAAGGCCGAGAGTGGAAAGCTGCCACAGGCCGCCGTAGGGCGCGGAGGCGGAACCGTCAGACCCAATCTCCTTGTGGCCCGTCAGCGCGACCTTGCCGTCCTTCGTGGGCGCGACATCCATCGCGCTCAGGAAATCTGAACCGAATATGGGAGGAGCGAGCGAAGACTCCCCGGCGACAGCCCCTGCGGGTTGCTTCATGGAGTCCTTGATGATAGTCTCGGAGGTCAGCCGGGGCTCGAAGAGCGTGAAGTAATCATAGGCCGCGGGGTCTACGTGGGCCAGCTTGGCGCCGTCGGCGAGATGGTCGTTGATCGCGTCAAGGACCTTGTTATATTTTTCAGCGGCGGGCAGGATATCCCACCCCTTCCAACCTTTCTCTTCCTCGACGATGCTCCAATCCCTGTAAGAGACCTTGGTCGCGCCCTCCGGGACCATCATGAAGAGACCGGAAGAAGAAAGCTGAGAAGAAACCTGCTCTCCCTCCTTGACCAAGACCGCCGTCCGCAGACCGGAGGACATCTCATCGTTCGTAAAGGGGAGATGGGCAAGGGTGGCGCCGGTCTCGATGCCGAGGGTCGGCCGCAACGGCGTGGTGTCGCCTCTCTCTCCGACATTCCTATAGTGCGCCCCCAGGCCGGAGACATTAAAGAACCAGCCGGTCTCGTTCAGGCCGCCCTCTTTGCCGTATTCGACCGTATTGAGCTCGACGATGCGGCCTGTCAGCTCCCAGCCCCCCTCTTGTGCCTGGGCGGTCCCTCCCTGGCCCGCTGCGCCGTCCTTCTGCTGGGCCGCTTTTGCCATGGCAGGAAGATCCATGTCGACCATCTTCGAGTCGACACGCGGCCCGAAGAACATGTCGCGCGCTCCGGGCGCAACAGAACTCACCTGCCGGATCCAATCTATCTGGTTCGCGGCTACCTTAGTGCTCCCCTCCCAGACATCGGCCCAGCCCAACCGAAAGGCCTTGCCCTGCGTGTCCGCAAGGATAGCGAAGAGATCGCCCGTATGGCCGGCGCGCGTGACCTGCTCCGCGATCCTTATGGAGGCGCCGGCGCCCATAGCGCCCCGCGGCGCATCCGTGCGCGAGATCGCGGGGATCGTAAGACCGCCGGGCAACGTCCTGGTCGGCGCGATGTGGGTATTGATGACGACGGCTGAGGCCTGATACGGTTTCGGAGCCGGGGCGTTGTTTGTGATCTCGGCGGTCCACCCCGTGCCTTCGATCGTCCATGCCTTGCCCTTGATCGCATCGCCGATGATCGTACCGATGTCCCGGACAACCGGATCAAAGGCCTTGTTGTCCTGGAACAGGGCGACGATGCCCCTGTGATCGGTCACCGGCGTCACGACTTTTCCGTCGACCTTGTCGATGATGCGGAAGGGTCCGGTGTCACCCGTTCCTATCCGCAACCCCAACACGTTCGATCTCTCGGTGTCCAGGAACCTCGAGGGCACCTTCGCCTCCACCTCTGTGCCGGATTCTACGTTGAGGTCTGTCAACACGTGGTTCCGGATCAGCTCTGCGGCGGCGGCGCGGATCGCCGGGTCCTTATGGAACATCAGGCTCATCGTCACATAGGCCCCGCCGCGGTCCGCTGACTTCAACATCTCCTCCAACAGGTTCTGGGGCACGCCCTGCAGGTCGTTGATGCCTTCTTTCAACGAAGCGGGGGCGAACGGGACGACCCCCATCTTCGACTTGTTAAAGACGACATAGCCGTATTCAGGCACGAAGAGGACCGCCCCATCCGTGCCTTCGCGGCCCCTCACCTCGAAGGAATCAGACAAAGAAAGGAAGACCTTCACGCCAGGATAACCCACGAATGTCAACGCCGGGATGGCGTTAGCGTACAGGTCGTTGGTAACGAGCAGAGGGGTCCCTATCCTTACGTTATCCTTGAGGACATAGATCGCATCCGGACCCGGCACCGCTTTGGGGTCGACCCTGCGCTCCATCTGGCCGTCAAAGATCGAGATGGCACCTGCGTCCCTGTAGTTCTTCGCGATCTCAGGGTCCTTGAGCTGCGCCTGACGCCAGGTGATGATATCAAGCGCTTTTTCGCCCGGCGCCAAGGAATTCAGATAAGCATTATGGGCGCGCGGCGAGATGTACTTCTCGTTCAACTCGGCGACCTTCACAGGGTCTGCCCACGGGTGCAGGATATCGTTGGTCGCGACGCCCATTATCGTTGCGCCGAAATTGGCACCATCATTCAGCTTGGATTTGCCCAGCGCGGAACTGAACCACGGACGCTCGATCCACGGGATGTCTTCCCCTGCATCCTGCCTTTCGAGCGCCTCAACATTGCTCAGGGCCGAATCGTTGACCGCCCCCAATGTCGCACCCAAGACAGCCACTACCTGCGAGACCGGATCAGGGATCCCCGCCATGCCCTTCATGCCGATCGCGAGGCGTCCGAACGTCTCTTTCCACACCGCGCCCATGTCCGGGGCCTGGTCGACGGCAGTGGCCTGGGGCTCGGTCGTTGTCGGGGTGGTCATAGCCGGCGTTTTTGCCTCGAGCGGGGCGGGTGTCGGCGACAGGGCGGTCGCCTCGAGCTGATCTATCGGTTTTAACTGACCGTCTACCCCGGCGGCGTAGAAATCGATCTTGCCGTCCTTTCTCGCAACCGCCCAGGCGGTGAAGTTCCGCTCCATATCCGCATTCAGCCCCGATGGAACAAGAGCAAGAGAATAGACGCGCAGGGCATCCGGGTTGTCCTTAAAGAGGCTTTGGACGGACGAAGGATTGTCCAGGGCCTCCGGTTCGAACGTGTCCTTTAGCGCGAACTTCGTATCGACCGGCGTCTCCGGCTGCGACAGCGCAGGCGCAGGGAGTTCGAGAGGAACGATCTTTTCCGACACCTGCCGACCCTGCAGCGCATCGAAGGTGATGATCCGGCCCTGACGATTGAGACCGTCCTCAACGGTAAAGACCTTGAACCTGTCAAACTCTTCGTCCGGCATGGATCCAAGCTCCTCCCTGCCCAACTGCTGTATCTTGGCCTGCTCAAACTTTTTATGCAGGCCCTTCTCAAAGGCCGTGAGTGGATCTGAAAATTGGCTATAAATACCAAAACCCGCCCGGCCGAGCGTGTTGCCGAGCATGTCGGAGGCGTTCTGGTGGAGGGTCGAGGCGACGTACTGGTTCATGGCGCTCTGGAAGGAGCGGTTCAGGTACATCAGGCCGCCGTTGTCGACGAGGTCGCCCCAGGACTTATAGTTGCCCGCGTCGAGCATGCTCCGGGCGTTCTGGTAATAGCTCGAGACCCCTGAGAACTCCAAAAGCTTCTCCTGGTACGAGAAGTCGCGGAAGGCCGAATACTCCTCGGGCTTGTAGAAAGGAGACGTCTGGCCGAAGAACCACAGGTCTGCTGACAGTTTATTCAGGCCGGCCGGCAAACCGCTCTCCTGCTGTAAACGCGTCCCATTACAGACCGTGTCCAAGGCCCTCTTCCACCAGGGGTCGCTATCCTTGCCGGGCCAATTGCCGGAATCAAAGAAAAAGGTATAGCCCAGCTGGGTCACCGACGCCGCGCCGTATTCGGCGGCCGCCATCTGGCCCCGCGTCAGGCCCAGCTCGTTGCGGCCGGTCTTCATGTCGTAGTCGCCGCCGAGGTAATTGAAGCCGAACGAGACGCCGCCGGAGACCAGGATGGGAGACACCTCATCCCAGTTGAACAGCTCCCAAACCTTCAACAACTCCCAGCCCTTCTTGCCCTGCAGGCGGTTCTGGAAAAGAGAGCCCCCGATCTGTCCGAACGACTGCCCCAGGATGTTGGAGTAGGGCGAGTCTTTTTCGTCATCATCGTTCCAGATGTACTTGCGCGACAGCTCGGTCACGGTGTTGCCGACGAGCTGGCGCACGACGTAGTTCTGGAACCCCGCATCGGCAAGGGCGTGCCCGGTGGTATCAACGACGCTCGACCAAAGGTTGGTTTCGACGCCGGGCTTATCGGCAAAACCGAATGCATCCAGCTTCTCGGGATGGGTAAGGACATTGCCACGACTGTCCCTCGCGTACCCTCCGGGTTGGGTTTTGTCTTTGACCGGGGTCATGTAGTTCGACTGGTAGCCGGCGAGGTTCAGGATGTTCTGGCCTCCCAGGTAGCCGAGCGTGGAACCCATCACCGGCGCGAAGATCCGTGACGTCATGTTGTCGTTCTTCTCGAGGTACTTGCTGGCAAGGACCGAGCCGACCCCGGTCATGCCGCCGCGGACGGCGCCGGCCGTGAAATTGCCGATGAGGGGGTGCTGGCTCATGAAATTGCTGAAGGGGTTGGCACCGGCGTTCCAGCTCCCCGTGCTGGCGCTCGTCGGCTGGCTCATGCCGCTGAAGCCGCCGCCGATGACCGAACCGAAGATCTGAGCGGTCGACGGGGAAACCTTCCACTCCTTGGCGGCAAAGTTCGCCGACGCCTGGGCGATCTGGGCGGTGACCATACCGTTGAGCATCGAGGACGCCCCGTTGGCCATAAAGGAGCCGCCGCCTGCCCCAAAGGCGCCGAGGCCGCCGAGGAGAAAAGAACCGCCTAGCGTGCCAAGGCTCACCCACAGGTCGTCATCGTTATCGAGGGCATCGTGAAGGGGTGAGACGAAGTCATAGTGCTCATAGACCTCCTTTTTGGCGCCCTGGACGGCCTTGGCCACCTCGTCCTCGAGGAAGGTGATCTCCATGCCGAAGGTATCGCTGCCGGCGCGCAGGAGGCCGTAGCCGGAGAAGAGACGGTTCATCTCGGAATTATTTATGATTTTTTCGGCGCCGTTGTCGACGATTATCATGCCCTCTTTAGAAAGTCCCTTAACAAGGACCATGTGGTCGTCGTTAACGAATGCAATGAAAGGAATTAACTTCCTTAATGCTTTCGCAATCTTTTTATTATCTAGGTCAAAATTAGACCAGTGGAAGGGTTTCAACTCCTCTCCAAAGAGGAGCGCGGTCTTGGCCAGGGCGTACAGGGAGTTCTCCAGGCGCTTAGCCTTGTTATAGGTATATATATCTATAGAATCAGAGAGGAGGTCAAAGAGGAGGGCATAATGCGCCACCTGCATATAGGAGACGCCGTTGCCGGTAGAAGCCAGGAGGCCTGCCAGGGCCTGGGCCCCGCACGTGACAAGACTCCCCTGCCCTTCGCGCATCCAGGTGTCGATCTCGTTGAGCTTGTCTTGGGTCAGCTGGTAGGGTGTGGTGCGGTGGACCGTGACCTTGGGCGTGATCTGGATGTCCGTGGCGTTCTTGCCGACGAGCTGAGAAAGGACCTGACGCAAGGAATCCGCGATGAGCCTGTCCTGGGCCGCGTCCTTGACGGGCATAGACTCTCCCTGCGCAACGGCCGCCTGCGGGGACATGACACCCATCCCCGGATTCAGCGCACCGCGCCAGTTGTAGTCGAGCGCCCACGCGACTTGCTCAGGCAAGAAGATCGCAACGATCGCCCATGCGATGATCTTCACCCAGAGCTTGTTCCGTACGTCTAACACATATTACGTTCGGGTGTGTTCAATAAGCCCCTACGTCCTCCTTCCCTCGGCGATTTCCCGCCTCCCGGCAGAGAGGTATGGGATGGTATCGGATGTGCTCCGCCACAGAACACGGTCCGTCCTGCATATCTATAAGGCGCTGCCGCGCGGTCCGTCATTATTTGAACCCTCCCATCCCGCCCAGGAGGCTGCCGCTCATGAACTGGATCGCGATCGGCCCTCCCACGATGACGCCGACGACCGGCAGGATAAAGAAGATAAGCGGTATCAGCATCTTCATCGGCGACTGCAGGGCCGCGCGTTCGGCCCGGCGGAAAAAGCGTTCGCGCGTGTCCTCGGACAAAATATTCAAAGCCTCCGCGATCGGCGTGCCCATGCGGTCCGCCTGGATGAGGGTCCGGGCAAAGGCCGTGACGTCCGGTGAGTTGAGCCGCTTGGAGAGGTCGCGCAGGGCCTCCCGCCGGGGCTTGCCGACCTTGACCTCCTGGAGCATCAGCCCCAGCTCCTCGATGAAGGCGGTCGGCCGCGACTTCTCGACGATCCAGCGCGCCGCCGCCACGAAGTCCAGGCCCGCGTCCACGCACAGCGCCAAGAGGTCCACCGTATCGGGCAGGGACCTCACCACCGCGGCGCGGCGCTGCTTGTGCTTCGCGTCCAGCCACAGGTCCGGCAGAAAGAAGGCAAGGACCCCCGCGAGCCCTATCTTGAGGACCTCGTCCGGCGGCAGGAACGCTATGCCGATCATCAACCCCACCAGCATCATCATGATCTTGGCGCCCAGGAACTGCTCGGCGGTCAGGCCCGCGCGCGCGCCGAAGATCTTGTTCTCGATGGCATCGCGCTTCACGTAGCGCTGCAGCACGAAATGGGTCAGGGGCGCGAAGATGTCAAAGATGCGCAGGAAGACCTTCTTGTCCTGCGGGCTCGTCTCGTAACGCAGGCGCCGCTTGATGGTGCGGCGCAGGTCGTGCATCACGAAGAACCACAGGAAAAAGTTCAGGCACAGGATGAAGACGCCTGCGAAAAGCATGATCTGCGATATGTAGACGAGCATCTCCGGCTCCTAAACGTTGACCTTGCTGAACATCCGTATCATATACATCCCGATGAGCTCCGAGACCACCGCGTAGACCATCAACCCGCGGCCCAACGGGCTTGAAAGCATGACGTCAAAATAGTTCGGCTGGAACGACACGACCATGAACACAAAGAGGATGGGCAGCATGGACATGACGACGCCCTGGATCTTTCCCTGCATGCTCAATGTCTTTATCTGGTCGTTGATCTTGATCTTGGCGCGGATCGTCCCGATGAGGCGGCCGAAGAGCTGCGTGATGTCGCCGCCCGTCTCGCGCGCCACGAGGATGGCCGTCGTCAGGAGATTGAGCTCCTCCGAGGGCATGCGCCGGTTCAGGTTCTCAAAGGACTCCTCCAGGGCGATGCCCATCTTGTTCTCGCGCAGGATGAGGCCGAACTCCTGGCTGATCGGCGCCGGCAGCTCCTCGACGAGCGCCTCGATGGATTGCAGCAGGCTCAACCCCCCCTTGAGGCAGCTGGATAAGATCATCAGGCCGTCCGTTATCTGCGCGCTGAACTTGTTCTTGCGCGAGACGACCATGTTCTTGACGATCAAGGCCGGGATCACGAGGCCGATGCCCATGCCGATGAGGCAGCCCACGATGCTGCGCGTGACGACCAGGCCGATGACGCTCAGGACCGTCGGGGCCACGATGTTGACGACAAAGAGCTTCTGGGGGTCCATGTCCACGAAGACCTCCCGCAGCTTCGTGCGCTGGGCCTCGACCCCGCGCACACGCCAGGCGTAGAGGCTCTCCCAGACGACGGGGACCGCCTGCGTGACGAGGACCGCCGTCGCCCCGAACACGAAACCCAGCGTTATCACCTGCAAGAAGATCGTCATCGTCTTATCCTAGTGTTTGATCACGGTGGTGACCGGCGCGCCGTGCTCGTCCGTCTGATACTGCAGGCCCATGCCGATCTGGTCCGCGGATTCGCGCCACTTACGCTCCACCGCCCGGCGCACGTACGCGTGCGTCAAAAGGAGTCCCGTGACCAGCGCCACGATGAGGACGGAATACTCCAACATCGTCAACCCGCCCCTCTTTGAACGCAACCGCTTAAAAAGCACGCCGCGCCCCCTTTTCATATTCACGGAACGCCTCTTCGTCCGTTATCTTCACCGCCTCGATCCTGACCAGCCTTCTCTTGCCCTTCTCGTGCCCGATATCGAGGATGAGCATGAGCGGCCGGTCTTTTATGTCCGCGGCCACCCGCGTCACGCGCAGCGGCTCCTCAACGACCTCCAGGACCCGCCAATGGACGAAGTTCTTGATGTCGCCGCCTTCGGTCTTGAAGCCCGAGCGGAAGGTATCGATGAAGGAGCGCTGGAAGTTCAAGCGGTCCCCCTCGCCGGCAAAGGCGGAGTACTGTTCGCCCACCGGCTGCTGGAGCGCCGTGAACTTCTCCCAGTCGATCAGGTGCCGCGCCGAATAGCGGCCCTCGACGAGGAGGACCAGCACGCGGCGGGCCAGGGCCACGTCCTGACGGGCCCCGCATCCGCTGACCAAAAGAACAAAGGCAAGCAGGCAGGCGCCGCACAGCGCTGCCGGGCTTCCATGTCTTGGCGTCTTCATGTCTTTGGCTCCTTGTTTAATGCCTGTGCCGCAGGTGCACGTCATCCCACGTAAGGCCGTACGAGTAATACGCCCTCTTCGTGATCGACCGGTTCAGGGGATTCCAGCGGCCTATCGCCGCCTGGCCCGAGGGCTGGTCATACCGCGAGACCTCGACGTAGTTCTCGTCCTTGCCGAGGTTGGTAAACTCCCAGTTGTCGGAATAGCTCTCGAGCTCCAGGCACGTCTTGCCCTTCCACCAGTTCCCGTATTCTCTCTTCACGATGTTCGGTATCCTGAAGTTGCCGACTTTCACGCGCACCCGGTGCCGGCCGCGGGCGTCGTTCCATTCGTACGTCGCCGGGTTCTTCCCGCCCCGTATCTCGTTGCCCAAATAGCCGTAATTGGCCATCCCCTTGAGGACCGAGCGCATGAAGTCGAGCAGCATGGGGCCCCAGGTCCCGAGCCACGACTTCACCTGTGAATACTCGTAATCCGGGACGGTGTCAAAGCTCGCATCCTGCCACCACGAGCTGAAGGTCGTGCGGCACGGCGCGGTCACGAACTCGCCGTATGCATTCATCTGACACGGCGGCCAGGTGGGATACAGGGCATCGATCTCCGCCATCCAGCTGTTCATCTCATATATGACCAGCGTCAATATCCCGTAGATCGACGACGGCGGGTCCGTGTAAGGATTATACGCCGGGTCATCCAACGCATCCTCTGCCGGGTCATAGACACGGCCGATCCAGTTGTCCCACGCGGCGGCCAGGTCCGACGGGTTCTTCTGCCTCAGGGCCGAGACCCAGATATAGGCCTCGTGCAGGCTGGCCACGGCCATATCGAAACGGTCGTAACCGGGCGGGGGCGGCACGTCGCAGGCCGCGCCCGTGCAAGCGGTGCTGGGGACATGGGCATAAGCCGCTGTGTACACGTCGTACTGCGGGCCCGGCTCCCAGAAACTCAAGTCGACGCCCGAACCCTCAAGCGCCCTGAAGCTGTGCGCGAGCAGCCCCTCAGGGTCCTTGCCCGGAAGAAGGATATCCAGCTGGGCCGCAGGCAAACTCAAGTCTGTCGGCCACATGTATTCCTTGGAGACAAGGAGGTCCGGCGCCCAACCATAGCCGCCGCCCAGGATCCCGCCGATAAAAGCCAGCAGGCCGTCAAGGCCGAGGAGGGCGTTCGCGATGCTGTTCGAGTCGACCTTGGGGATGTTTTTGGCCCGCTGCCACCACCAGGCCTGGTAATCGGAGACCAGCTCCGTCGTATCGCGGTTGTAATTGGTGTCGTTGACGTCCGGCGACATATTCGGGTCGTCCACGACCCCGGACATGGCCCGCATGATCGTCATCTGCGTCATGCTGTCCTTCTCGCTCGCCTTGCTCAACATCTTCATGATCTCGTTGATATAATCGTCGATGGCCCGCATGCGCTCAGCCTCGTTGTAGGCGGTAGAAGCCACGCCCAAACCGCCCACAACTATCTGGCTCAAACCGGCCGTGATCGGCACACTTATACTCGCTGCGCCCATCGCGGAGGCGTTCTCGCCGACAAGAGCTATTTCCGTAAACTTCCCTGTCTCGGCGCCGGTGATGCCGGCCGCCATGCCGCCGATGGCCGCGCCGATGCCCGCGCCCATCAGGGCGCCACGCCCGGCGCCGGTGCCGGCGTACTCACCGCCGATGGCGCCTCCGGCAGCCCCCCCTATCGCTCCCACGGCCGTCATGGCCCACATCTGACTTCCCCCCAGGGCCGTCGTAAACCAACCGCCTATGGCGGGTGCGGCGGAGCCAAAACTAACGACGAGCAGCGCGATCGCCCCGATGATGGCAAAGCCCATGGCCGCGAACCCGGTCTCGGTGCAATCCTTGACCGTGTTACCCAGCCCTTCAAAGAGCTGGCGCGACTTGGTCGAAAGGTTCGAGGACAGCTGCAGGGCGGCCGCGTCCGCGGCGTTCGCTATGGCCGTTGACTGGACGGAGACATTGCCGATGTTCGCCGTGAAGAGGACAAAGCTCAGGCCGATGACCATCAGCAGGATCAAGAGCGTCGCCATCTGACCGCCTGCCGACTTCGCCCTTCCCAGATTAGTTAAAGAGGTTAATCGCCGGACGAACCGTATCATGGACCTCCACCCCCCTTAGAATTCTGTCCGTCGCGCTCACGTTGCCCTGCGTGAACACGACGTCGTGATGAGGCATGCTTCCCGCCTGGATGCGCGTCGCCTCATAATCCCTCTGACGCCAGATGATGCGCCGGTTGAGCCACGCGAAGATGCGCACCGCCGCCACGAGCAAAAGCAGGACCATGATCAACGCGGCGGTCATCTCCAAAGACGACTGCCCGCGGCCCCTGCCTGCCCTGAACCGGTGCTGCCCTGCATCCTGATGTTCCTGCGTTCTCACCATGGCGCATTCCCCTCATTTAATACGTATATTTATCCGTCGACCACGTCTCGTTGACGTCCACCTGGATATCGCTGATCATCGGCACGGAGACGACGTTGCCGGCATAGGCCTGGGCTGTGGGCCGGACGAACTCCACGCCGTGGGAATTGATGTTATTGTGGACGAACATCTCCCTGGCGATGTGTTCGTGCATGCTGGCGGACTGCTGTGTCACGATGCGGTTCGTCGTCTCCAGCTTGTTGATGCCGTGGTCCCGCTGCACGTCCGTCGTGGAGTCTGAAGACAGCCCTGTCGGCGCAGGCCCGACCGTGCCCGCCCCGCCGGGGTCGCGGCCGAAGAGATCGTCGAGCACCGGGAACCGCCAGTAGCCGCTCGATGTGTCGGCGTTAGCCGCGTACCACGGCCCGCCGATGCCGGCGTTGAAGCTCAAGCTGTTCTGGTTCGGCGGATTGAGCACCCGGCCGCAGACGGCCGAGCAGTCCACATCCGAGCTATGGGTGTTGCGATGGCACGTCGAGCGGCAGTAATCCTCATCCACCAGCATGAGCGCCTGCTCATAGCACGCGTTGTAATCGACGATGTTCCCGCTGCAGGCGTCGATGATGCGCACCTGGCGCCAGCGCGTCTGCGTGAATAGCATGCCGAAAGGCCCGGCGCCGAGGGGGTGCTCAAACTCATGCTCCTTGTGCACGTCCCCATAGATCATCATATACTTGTCGATATCTTCCTGTGTATACCCGCTGTTCCTCGTCTCAAAGCGGAAACCGGCGTTGCGATAGATGTGGCGCTGCATCACGGGTTGCGGAGCCGCCGGGTCGTTCGTCCAGCCGAGCTGGACGTCCATGACGAGCGTCGGCAGGTCGTCGGGGGCGTTGTGCGCACCGGCCCGC
>CAZDLS010000050.1:0-4339 GCA_964506425.1 uncultured Planctomycetia bacterium
GTTCGTCCTGCGTCAGCCCGACGGCACGCACGTCATCGAGTTCAGGAAGCTGCCCGACGCACCCAGGGAAGAACACGCCATCATCGCCACCTATGTCAGGGCGATCGAAGAATTGGTCCGCCAGTACCCGACCCAATGGCTTATGTTCCGCGAATTCTGGAAAGAATGAAGACGATCTGCATCATCCCGTCCTATAACGAAGAAAAGACGATCGCTTGGCTCGTGCAGACCGTCAGGGGTTTGGGCCACGACGTCCTCGTTATCGATGACGGCTCGGAGGACCGGACTGCCGCGTGGGCCCGCGAGGCCGGGGCCGAGGTCGCCGTCATCCCCAGGAACAGGGGCAAGGGCGCGGCGCTGCGCAAGGCCTTCGACATCGTCAAAAAAAGGGACCACGACGCGGTGGTCATTCTGGACGGCGACGGCCAGCACCTCCCGCAGGACATCGCACGGCTGATCGAGGGCATGCGCCGGACCGGTGCCGACGTCATCGTGGGCAACAGGATGGGCCGGGCCAAAGGGATGCCTTTGGTCCGATGGCTGACCAATACGACCATGTCGGCGTTCCTCTCTTTCAAGTGCCGCCAGCCCGTACCGGACACCCAGTGCGGCTTCCGCTTGATACGCACGGCCGCCTTGCGGGCCCTGGAGCTTAAGACCGAGAACTTTGAGATCGAGTCCGAGATACTCCTGGAGGCGGCCCGCAAGGGTTTTAAGATCCGCAGTGTACCCATCACCACGGTCTATGACGGCCAGTACAGCGCCATCCACCCGTGGCGGGACACCGTGCGGTTCTTGCGTTTCATCTTTTCTCGGCGATGAAGACCTTTTTGCGAAAAGTCGCCAACGATCCCCTGATCCGGCACAGCGGCCTGATGTTCGGCTCCAGTCTCGGCCAGAACGGGTTGAATTTCGTCTTCTGGCTTGCGATGGTGCGGCTGCTCGCCCCGGTCCAGTACGGCGTCCTGAACGCGCTGGTGGCCTTCGTGAGTTTCTTTTCGATGAACGGCAGCGTCCTTCAGACGGTCATCACGCGTTTCATCTCGCTGCACGCCGCGAAGGACGAACGCCGGGAGGCCTGCACCTTCATCACCCATATGGCCCGCCTGGTCGGCCTGGCGGCCCTGGGGCTCATCGTCATCTCCCTTGTCTTCGGTCGTTCCATCATCTCATTTTTGCGGCTGACGGACGTTTCCTACGCGGCGCTGATCGCGTCGAGTATCTTTTTCAGCATGGCCTTGGCCCTGGTCATGGGGTCCCTGCAGGGACTTCAGCGCTTTTCCGTCATGGCGGCCAACAGTATCATCATGAGCGCGACCAAGCTGGGGACCGGCGTCCTCTTGGTCCTCTTGGGGTGGGGGGCGGGCGGCGCCTTCCTCGGGTTCATTGTCGCCTTCCTCGTGAGCTTATGCTTCTGTTATCGGTTCGTGCCGCCATGGCTGCGTTGCGCCGTGTGGTTGAGGACCCGTCCCCGGCCCATGGCCTGGAACGGTGTCCTGGCGTACTTCGTGCCCGTCTTTTTGTCGACGTTGTCGTTTTATCTTTTCACCAACGCGGACATCGTCCTCGTGAAGCACTACTTCTCTCCGCTGGATGCCGGCTACTATTCCGTCGGCCAGATCATCGGCAAGGTCGCGCTCTTCTTTCCTTCTGCGGTCGGGCTCGTGATGTTCCCCAAGGTCGTGGACGCGCACGCGCGCGCCGAGGATGTGCGTTCGCTTCTGGCCAAGAGCCTGCTCATCGTGGGGTTCCTGTGCGGCCCGGTCGTGTGCGCTTCTTTTCTCTGGCCTGTTCAAATATTAGGGCTGTTGGCGGGAAAGGCGCCGGCCCAGGCCGTCAGCCTCGTGAGGTATTTCGCCCTGAGCATGTCGTGTTACGCCATCGTCCAGATCCTGATGCTCTTCCACCTCTCCCGCCACCACAACAACTTCATCTATGTCTTGACCGGGGCGGCGTTCCTGCAGGTCGCCGGGATCGCCGCCTTCCACCGCTCGCTCGTCCAGGTGGTCGGGGTCTTGGTCGTGATATCCGCGTCCGTGCTCGCGTGGGGGCTCGTCTTTTCCTTGAGGAGGTCAGCGCGTGCGTCAGGTTAAAGAGAAGATATCCGTCATCGTGCCCGCCTTCAATGAGGAGGCGTTCATCCGGCCTTCCCTTGAAGAGATCGTGGCGACCTTTGACGCCATGGACCTTGATTATGAGGTGATCGTCATCAACGACGGCAGCCGGGACGGCACGCTCCGGGAGGCGCTCGAGGCGGCCCGGCGCCACCCGCGCATCAAGGTCAAGAGGAACCTCGAGAACTACGGCAAGGGGCGCGCGCTCAAGAAGGCCTTCCGTTACTGCGACGGGGAACTGATCGTCTTTCTCGATGCGGACCTGGACCTCGAGCCGTCCTTCGTCCCTATCCTGATCGACATCCTGAAGTGGGAGGCGGTAGACGTGGTCATCGGTTCCAAGTTCCACCCCATGTCCCAGATCGAATATTCCCTGCAACGCCGGTTCATCAGCTTCATCTATTATTTCGTCATCAAGTTACTTTTTAAGTTGCGGCTGCGCGATACGCAGACAGGCATCAAGGTCTTCCGGCGCCAGGTCCTGGAAGAGGTCTTCCCCGGGATCCTCGTCAAAAAATTCGCTTTTGACCTGGAGTTGTTGGCTGTGGCCCAGCGCCTGGGTTTCAAGATCGCCGAGGCGCCGATCGTCTTGAAGCAGAGGCGCCGGTACGGCCGCATCGGAGCGCGTGCCCTCTGGCAGACGGGATGGGACACGCTGGCCGTCTTCTACCGGCTATACATCCTGCGTTATTACGACAAGATCAGCGTCAAGAAGACGAGGGAGCGGGACGCAAAGGAGTTTTCTCATGAAGAGGAGTTCGTCCCTAAGGGACCGGGTGTCTCGTGAAGGCCTCTATCCTTATCGCGGTCAAGGGAGCAAACGAGCACCTCAAGGAGTGCCTGGCGCACTGTCTGGGGCAGACGCACCAGGAGTGCGAGGTCCTGGTCTTGCCGGATGCCGCCTTTGCGTGCGATGATCCGCGGGTACGCATCATCCCGACCGGACCGCGCCTGCCGGCAGACAAGAGGGACGCGGGCGCACGGCACGCCCGGGGCGAGGTCTTGGCCTTCCTGGATGATGATGCCTATCCGGATAAGAACTGGCTTGCCTCCGCGCTCGCCCTCTTTGCTCAAGACCCTCAGGTCGCTGCGGTCGCAGGCCCGGCCATCACGCCTTCGGATGAACCCGTTCGCCGCAGGGCGAGCGGGATGGTCTATGAATCCGCGGCCATGAGCGGGTCTTACAGGTATAGATATGCGCCGGCAAAGCGCCGGATGATCGACGATTACCCTTCCTGCAACCTGCTCGTGCGCAAAGAGGTCTTCTTCAAGCTGGGCGGCTTTCGCACGAACTTTTGGCCCGGAGAAGACACAATATTGTGCCTGGGGATCGTCAAGGGGTTGGGCCTCAAGATCGTTTATGACCCGGCGGTCCTCGTCTATCACCATCGCCGGCCGCTCTTTGGACCGCACCTGCGTCAGATCGCCCGCTACGCCACGCACCGGGGTTACTTTGTCAAGCGCTACCCGCAGACATCCCGGCGCTGGTCTTACTTTATGCCGTCGCTCTTCGTGGTATTCCTGATCGGGGGGCCGTTCCTGCTGCCCGCGGACCTCTTTCTCGTCCTGCTGGGGACCTACGGCCTTGCGGTGCTCTTGGGTTCTCTGCATGCAAGGCGTCCCGGCCTGATCGCGCTGACGATCCTGGGCATCATCACGAGCCACCTGACATACGGCGTCTTTTTTTTGCGGGGCCTGTTCTCGCCCCGGCTGAAGGAAGAGACATAGGCTAAAAGAAGAGACACGGCGTTATGAAGATCATTTTGGCGTATCCTCCCATTGGATCAGAGAGGGGCGTGCCGCTCCTTTCTCAGAACCGGCAGTTCCAGTACTTCAGGGAGCCCACGTTCATCTATCCGGTCGTGCCGGCGAGCGCAGCCACCATGTTGCGGGAGGCGGGCCACGAGGTGCTGTGGCTGGACGGCATCGCGCAGGGGTGGACGGCACAGCGGTTTCTGGACGAGGTCAAGGCCTTTGGTCCTGACCTCATCGCCATGGAGACCAAGACGCCGGTCGTCAAGCGCCACTGGCGCACCATCGACGACTTGAAGCGGGGCGACGCCCGTCTCCTGACGGTCCTCTTCGGCGACCACGTGACCGCTTTGCCGCAGGAATCGTTCGAGCGTTCCCGGGTGGACGCCGTCCTGACCGGCGGCGATTATGACTTTCTCCTTCGCAATCTTTGCGATTCCTTCAACAGGGCCCAAGGTGCGTGGGACGCCCGA
>CAZDLS010000050.1:4349-11880 GCA_964506425.1 uncultured Planctomycetia bacterium
CGCCTCGAGCCCGGCATCTGGTACCGGCAAGGCGACGCGGTCAAGTCGACGGGGACCTTCCGTCTGGACCATGACCTGGATGCCGCGCCGCTGATCGACCGCGCCCTGACGCATTGGAACCTGTATGCTTTTAAAAACGGCAACTTCAAGAGGACGCCGGGCGCGTACGTGATGGCGGGCCGCGACTGCTGGTGGGGGCGTTGCACCTTCTGTTCCTGGCCGACGCTGTATCCGTCATACCGGAAACGAACGGTGGCGAACGCGGTGGATGAAATCGAATATCTGGTCCAGCGCCATGGAGTCCGGGAGATCATGGACGACACGGGGACCTTTCCGGCCGGCGATTGGCTCGCGGAATTTTGCGATGAGGTGATCCGTCGGGGCCTGCATCGCCGCGTGGTCATCGACTGCAACATGCGCTTCGGGGCGCTCACCGAAAAGGAATACCGCCGCATGAAGGCCGCCGGCTTTCGCCTGGTCCTGTTCGGCCTTGAGTCGGCGAACCAGGAGACGCTGGACCGCATCGACAAGGACCTCAAGGTCGAGGACATCACCCCGTCCTGTCTTGCGGCGCGCCGGGCGGGCCTGTATCCGCATATCACCATCATGTTCGGCTATCCGTGGGAGACGCGGGAACAGGCGGCAAAGACCCTTGAGCTGGGCCGGCGCCTGCTCGTCAAAGGCCTTGCCTACACCGTGCAGGCGACCCTCGTCATCCCGTATCCGGGCTCAAGGCTCTTCGAGGAGTGCCGCAGGAACGGCTGGCTGCGGACGCAGGACTGGGACGACTACGACATGAAGAGGCCCGTGATGGCGGCACCGATAGATGATGCGGCCTTGAAAGGGTTCGTCCAGGGCATCTACCGCACGGCCTTTGTCCCGGAGTTCATCTTGCGGAAAATTTTCGCTGTCCGAAGCGTTTCCGATCTGAATTATTTTGCCTGCGGAGTAAAAAAGGTCTTAGGGCATATTTTTGATTTTGCAAACCCGTCGACATGAACCCCTTGATGGACAGCCGCCCATGATAAGGAAATTTCTGAAATTCATCGCGCCTAAGGTTTTTGTCGATGGCCAAGAGAGATGTAATAAGCTCGGGAAGGATCTTGTTCTGAAAAGAAACGTATCCAGGATGTTGGACGTCGGGTGCGGAAACGGGAAGGTCACCATGGAATTCGCGGAGATCCTTAATCCCCAGGAGATTCACGGGGTCGAATTCGTCAAGTCATATCGAGAGTCAAGTTCGCGAATGGGGATCCGGTGCTCCAAGTTTGATCTGAATGGCGCGTGGCCCTACAAGGACGATTATTTTGATTTCATCTTATCAAGCCAGAACATCGAGCATATGCACAACACCAGACTATATCTCGAGGAGTGTTTCAGGTGCCTGAGACCCGGCGGGCAGATCATCATCCTCACCGAGAACCTTGCGTCGTGGATCAATATCTTTGCCCTTCTGTTCGGTTGGCAGCCTTTTTCTCTGACGTTTATCAACGGTTGGCATATCGGGAACCCGTTTATCTGGCACGCGGATGAACCGAAGGACGAAGCGTTTTTAGATGAATACCAACGCACGGGAGTGAGCGGAACGGTCGGACACGTGCGGGTCTTGTCGTATATCTGCCTGAAACAAGTGTTGGCAAAAACAGGTTTTACAAATATCGATGTCTCATCAAAGGGTTATTTGCCGCTGGCGGGCATGATATCAGATCTGCTTTGTTGGATCGATCCGAGACATGGCCATTTCCTAATCGCCTCGGCACAAAAACCGGCTCACGGTCGACACGAAGGAGATCCACCATGAAAAAAGTTCTTATCACAGGCATCACGGGCCAGGACGGTTCTTACCTGGCCGAGCTTTTATTGTCCAAAGGGTATGAGGTGCACGGGATCGTGCGCCGCGTCGCCCTGGAAGACCCGGAGCACCGCTTGTGGAGGATACGGCATTTACTGAAAAGATTGCGCCTGCACGGCGCCTCCCTGGAGAGCTACGCCAGCATCTTCGGTGTCGTTTCAAAGTTCAGATTTGACGAGTGTTACCATTTGGCAGCGCAAAGTTTCGTGAGTTATTCGTTCGAAGATGAGTTTTCGACCATCAACGCAAACATCAACGGGACGCATTACATCTTATCCGCTTTGAAAGAAAACGCACCACGCTGCAAATTTTATTTTGCGGGTTCGAGCGAGATGTTCGGAAAGGTGAAGGAGGTCCCCCAGAACGAAAACACGCCGTTCCACCCGCGATCTTCGTATGGAATTTCCAAGGTCGCCGGCTTCGATCTGACCCGCAATTACCGCGAAGCATATGGCCTGTTCGCCTGCAACGGGATCCTCTTCAATCACGAATCGCCCCGGCGGGGATTCGAGTTCGTGACTCGGAAGATCACCAACACCGTCGCCAGGATCAAGCACGGGCAGGAAGACAAGCTGCTGCTGGGAAATTTATCTGCCAAGAGAGACTGGGGTTTTGCCGGCGATTACGTCAAGGCGATATGGCTTATGCTTCAACAAAGCAAGCCCGACGACTATGTCATCGCGACCAACGAGACCCATTCCGTAAAAGAATTCGTGGAATTAGCGTTCCGTTACGTCGATCTAGATTGGAAGAAGTACGTGGCCATTGACAAGACGTTTTACAGACCTTCGGAAGTCCATCTCTTGCAGGGCGACTATGGCAAGGCCAAAAAGATGCTCGCCTGGAAGCCGACCGTGAAATTCCGAGAGTTGGTTGAGATGATGGTCGAGGCGGATTTGGTGCGCGTCGCGTCTCTGAAAGGAGCTGTGCGCATATGAAGATCGCCGCTCGAACAAGCTGCCGCGTATGCGGCTCACATTCCTTGACCAAGGTCATCGATCTCGGCAAACAGTATCTGCAGGGGCTTTTTATCAAGCCAGGCCAGCCGGCGCCGCCCACGACCCGGTTCCCCCTGGCCTTATCGCATTGCAAGAGCCCCGCCTGCGGTTTGCTGCAGATGACCCATACGGTCCCGCCCGCCCTGTTGTATCAACTGTATTGGTATAGATCCGGCACCAATAAGACGATGACCGGACATCTGGCCGGCGTCGTCGACGCGGCTTGTCGGATGATCGCCCCGAAAAAGGATCTGAAGGTGCTGGATATCGGCTGTAATGACGGGACGCTGTTGAAATTTTATTCCCGGGGCACCCTGAAGGTAGGGGTGGATCCGTCGAACATCTCCCGTGGTCTTTGTGCGCCTGGAATAAAGATCATCCATGATTTTTTCCCCTCTCGACGATTCCAGGCGTCCGTCAAGAATCAGCAATTCGACATCATCACGTCCATCGCCATGTTCTATGATCTGGAGGATCCGGTGGCCTTCGCCAAAGAGATCAAGCGTTTTCTCGCGAAGGATGGCTTATGGATCCTGGAGATGTCGTATATGCCCCGCATGCTCGAGTTGGATTCCTACGATACGATATGCCACGAGCACCTGGAGTATTACAAATTTTCCGACATAGACACCATCCTAAACGCCGCCGGCCTTAAGGTCGTGAAGGCCTCCTTCAATGATATCAACGGCGGCAGCATCCGTTGTTACGTCAGCCACCGGAATTGCGATAGGTTTTTTGGCGCGGAGGCACTCCGGGAGATCTCGGCGATTCGGCGCCGGGAGGCGGCCCTGGCATTGAACACGGAAAGACCGTATCGGGACTTCCAGAAACGCATCAATCGGCACAAGGAGCAGCTGAAGAAGCTGTTGGTCGGCTTGAAGGGCAGAGGCAAGCGGATCCATATATACGGGGCTTCGACCAAGGGGAACACGATCCTCCAGTTTTGTGGCATCGATAACCGATTGATTGACTTCGCGGCCGAGCGCAATCCCGACAAATTCGGCGCAAAGACGCTGGGGACGAATATCCCCATCATCAGCGAGGAAGAATCGAGGGCGATGTCCCCCGATTACTATCTGGCGCTTCCGTGGCACTTCAAGAAAGAATTCCTGCAGCGGGAGAAAAAGGCGCTCGAACAGGGCGTTCGCATGATATTCCCCCTGCCTCGCATCGACATCGTCACCAGGCGGGATTTATGAAGGTCGTCCTCGTATCGTCCCTATTGCCCTCCGGGCATTATGCACAGTATCTCGCGAGGGGCCTCAGCAGGTTCCCCGGTCTCGAGCTCATCGTCTACACGGACAAGGACAAGGGGAACTTAAGGATCCAGGGATGCGGCGCGATCAAGAACGTCTGGACGAAATCGAGCAGATTCGTCTTTGAGATCATGCGTGAGCTGGAAATCGACGCCCCCGATGTGGTACATCTTCAGCATGAGATCAACATGTTCGGCGGGACGCTGACGGCCGCCGCCTTTCCACTCCTGTTGTTGTTGATAAAGCTGAAAAAGATAAAACGCATCGTCACCATCCACTGCGTCGTGCCCAGGTCCATGGTCGACCGAAAGTTCGGCGCATATTTCTACAAGGACTCTTGGGCAACGAGACCGGCGGTCGCGAAAATGTTCTTTTCATTTTTATACGGATGGATCTGCCGATTCAGTGACGGGGTTATCGTCCACACGCAGCTGACAAAGGTTTGCCTAACGCGGGATTACGGAGTCCCTGACGAAAAGGTCAGCGTCATCCCGACGGCCATCCCGGACCGCGGGAGCGTGTCTTGCGAGAAGAAGGATAATTTCCTATACTTCGGGTATATCGTGCGCAGGAAGGGGCTGCCTTACGTTTTGAGGGGTTTCAGCGAATTTTTGAAAAAGAACCCGGCGTGCCCCTTTAAACTTATCCTAGCCGGCGGCGTTATCAAAGGGCAGGAGGGGGCCAGACAGGAGATCGTCGATTTTATTTCAGCCGATAAACGTCTTAACGGCCGCGTCATCATGAAAGGTTTCGTTAAGGAAGAAGAGTTGGACGCGTTATATGGGCGCGCCGTGGCTGTGGTTATCCCGGCCGAGATATCGATGGGCTCGAGCGGGCCGCTCTATCATGCCCTGAGCTACAGAAAGTGCGCACTGGCTTCCAAGGTCGGGCATCTGCTTGAAGAGATCGAGCATTTGAAAACTGGCTATTTGGTCGATAACGATCTGTGGCAGGAGGCCTTTCAGTTTTGCCTGGAGGACCCGGCACGACTGGCTCAGATCGAGAAAAATATCGTCGAGGCGACAAAGGGGCGCACGCCCCTCTTGACTGCGGAAAAACACAGCGAGGTTTATGCCGGTTCACCATGCACCCTTTGATCAAAACAATTTTTTTCTATAACGGGAGCCTCAAGTTTAAAGCAGGGGTCGATGACGTCATCGAACCGTCTTATCAGCATAAGTTCGTGGTCACCCGCTATCTTGACTTTATTAAAAACCGTAAGGTCCTGGATGCAGGATGCTGGACAGGACCCGTGGCGAGCGAGATCTTCAGCCGTCAGATCCCGATAGCATTGACGGGCATGGATGAAAACGAGGACGCGCTCCGGGCCGCCCGCATGGCTTTCCCGGGCGTCGATTTCATTTCTTGCAGATTGACGGACCCACCCGAAGAGCTTTTAACCCAGTATCAGGAGGCCTTCGATACGATCATCTTTTTAGACGTTATCGAGCATCTTCCAAAGGGGACCGAGGCGACCGTCCTGGGGCATTTGAACCGGATGCTGAAGGCCGGGGGCGTCATGATCTTGAGTACGATGGCCCATCACGCGCTCAACATTATCGATCCGGCCTGGTTTTTCGGCCATCGGCACTACAGGGTGAAGGAGATATCGGGACTGCTCGAAGCAAGCGGATTTGAGTCAATGGAGTTGTTGCGGATCGGCAACCTATATTGGGACCTCGACATGCTCCAACACTATTTCTACAAGCATATCTTAAGGCGCCGGTATCAGACCGGCCGAGCGAGGCTTCAAAGGATCATGGCGGGTTTCGGGCAACCGCGCCTCTTCACGCGGATCTACGTATTGGCGCAAAAGCAATAATGTCATGAACGGCACGTCCGTCATAAAAAACAAAGGACTGATCGAGGATATTTATTTCCCTTTGTCCATTCTGAGGGAGCGGGCCGCGCCGGGGGCCAGATTGCTGGACGTCGGATGCGCCTTGGGTTATTTTTTAGGCTGTTGCGATCAACACGGCCTGGAAACGTACGGCATCGAGGTCGACGAGGACTCTCTGGAGAAAGCGAAGAAGGAGACGTGCGCCGCGTTGTTCCTGCGCGACGTCAATAAAGGGCTGGCCTTATTTGAAAAGGACTTTTTTGATTATGTGACCGCCTTTGACGTCATCGAACATTTGGACGACCCGGCCTTCTTTTTAAAAGAGTGCCTGAGGATCTTGAAGGGGGGCGGCCTTTTAATCGTGACAACCCCCAACCTGGCCTCGGCGGCCCGCATGATCTTCAGAGATAAATGGTACGGCTACATGGATAAGACACATCAGCATTTTTTTACGCCTACTACCCTCGCGTCCGTGTTTGAGCAGGTCGGCTACAAGATCAAAAGACTCGAAACACCTTTTCATCCGTTGTCGAAGGCGCTGCAGTTTTGTCTCAACCGAACCGGATGGGGTGGCCAAATATGGATCGTGGGGGAGAAGTGAACCGCCAATGACACGAGGTGCGCCGATGATTTTGAACCTGGGGTGCGGAGGCCTGCCGATCCACGATGCCGTGAACGTCGATTTGATGAAAGGCCCGTACGTCGATGAGACCGTCGATCTGAGGTCCCTGCCCTGGAAGTGGAAGAGCGAATCGGTAGATGGGATCTATATGTTCAGCACGCTCGAGCATTTTAAAGACCCCCTGGCGATCTTCGCCGAGTGTTACCGGATATTGAAGAAGGGCGGCTTTCTTTTCATCACCGTTCCGCACTCTTCGTCAGTCGGCGGGGTCGGCAACATGGGTCACTACTGGACATTCAGCTACAACACGTTTTATCAATATCTCAACAGGGCCTTTTACCCGTTCGACAAGGCGCTTTTTGAGACGCAGATGCTACGGATCCACTGGTGGACTTTCGAGAGGACGAAAAATAATCCCTATGGGATAAGGTTCAAGGTGGATATGCCGGTGTCGGCGCACCCCTTTCTCTATAGAGGAGTACTCGTTCCTGTGGATTATGTCATCAGCAGGTTGATCCGTCTGGCCCCTATCGTCTTCGAGAGGTTCTGGTGTTACTACGTGGGCGGGGCCGATGAGATCGCATGGAAGGGGACCAAGATATAATATGGGGACCAACAATATCCTAATAAACCTAAGATTGCTGCAAAAGACCTATACCGGTGCGCAGAGCTACATCTACAACCTGGTCAAGAATTTGCTCAAGAACAATGTCGGTTTTAAATTTACGTTACTGACCGTCAACGACGACGGTAGCAATGCATTTGTCCGGGATCTGGCGTCTTACCCCCGCTCCACGTTGATCAATCATCGGATGACCTCCGGACAGGTTGCCGAAGCATTGTTCGACCTTGCCTTCGTCAATCGGTATATCGCAGGTCACGACCTCTACTTCAACCCCGTCAACACGCTCCCGTTGCGTACCTCACCGGTCAAGAGATATGTCACGGGCGTCCTCGACCTGT
>CAZDLS010000051.1:0-4637 GCA_964506425.1 uncultured Planctomycetia bacterium
TTCCTCCAGCAAAAATATCCGCAGGCCCTGCCGCGCACGCGCGTGGAGATGGACAAGCTTTCCGCTGAGGCCCGGACCGGGTCCCGGTAGCCTTTTATAAACCCGGAGGCTTGGGGGCGCAGAAGGTAAGATGAACAAGAAGATCCTTGTCGTGCTGGCGGCGATGTGTCTTATCCCTATTGCGAGGAGCTGTGACATGACGGTCGGGTATCCGCTGCCTGTCGTGGAAGATGTCTACTTGAACAATCCGGTCATCGATTTCATCGAGAACTATCGGCCTGTCCGTTCGACGGCGTTTCTCTTCGTCAACCTGGCCGTCCTGCTCCTGTTGGGCAGGTTCCTTTTGAAAAAGATCCGGCCCGGCCGCGGACTCGCCTCTCTTTACGATGCCGTCCTTTTTATCTCTTTCGTCCACTGGTCCGGATTATTGATGTGCTACGTGCCCGAGCCGCCGGAGGGCACCTTTCTTTATAAGATCGCCGACGCGTTTTGGATTTTTATCGGGATATTCGCGACCGAGGTCCCCGGTTGGCTCTCCTCGGAGGTGTTCGAGCACTGGCTTGACTGGGAGAAGCGCGACATTATCCTCTATAGGGCCTGGTTCACCTTTGCCACCGTTGCCCTCGTCTTCATCTTCTACGGCTTGAGGCGGCTGACAGACCTCCGGCGCAGGGCTTCTTCGCGTCCTTGACCGCTTTCGGCACCGGCCCGCGCGTGTGAAGATTTTCCTTGCTTTTTTCCGGTTTTGAAGTAGTATAAGAAAAGCTGACGAAAGCGAGGTTTATCGTGCACACGGGTAAGATCAAGAAAGTGATTCGGGAAAGAGGTTTCGGTTTTATCGCCGATACCGACAGCAGCGAAGTGTTTTTCCACAGGAACAGCCTCACGGATGCTTCCTTTGACAATCTGGCGGGAGACGAGGACGTCGAGTTCGACGTTGAAAAGTCCCCCAAAGGACCGCGCGCTGTCAACGTGAAGATCGTAACGAAGCAATAAAAGCAGTTCTTTCGGATAAAAACTCAAGTCATTCAAACAGTCAGCTGATGCACAATGGCCCCCTCGGGAACGAGGGGGCCATTTTATGTGTAGGGGCGGCGGCCTTGACAGGGGGCCTTTTTTATGGCATATTATAGTTAATATAAGGTATTTTAAGTTAATATTGGTTAATTCTGGATACCATCATGACCGATAACAAGATACTCACAACGAAGGATCTGGCGGCGTATCTCAAGCTCAATGAGAAGACGGTCATCAAGATGGCGCAGTCCGGGGAGCTGCCCGGGTTCAAGGTCGGCAACCAGTGGCGCTTCTACCTCTTGACCATCGATGAATACCTGCAGGACAAGGTCGTCACCCAGCCCGCGCGCCGCGCCTCCGGCGTCATCGAGTCCAGGAGCGTGGACATCCCCCTGTCGCGGCTGACCGACGGGTCCCGTATCATCTTGGACCTGCGCTCCGGCGAAGGGGACGGGGTCCTCTTTGAGCTGGCCGAGAGGGCCCAAAAGGCCGGCATCGCCGCCTCCGCTGAAAAGCTCCTGATGCAGCTGAAGAGCCGCGAACAGATGCTCAGCACCGCCATCGGCAATGGGGTGGCCATCCCGCACCCCCGCAACCCCAGTGACGAGATGTTCCAGCGCACGGGCGTGGTCATCGGCCGTTCCCTGAAGGGCGTGGGCTTCAATGCCCCCGACGCGAAAAAGGTGCACCTCTTCTTCATGATATGCGCCACGGACGTCATCCGGCACCTCAATCTCTTGTCGAAGGTGGCCGGCCTCATGGGCACCCGGGACATCCTGAAGGATTTCCTGAAGGCAAAGACAAAAGAAGGGATCATGCGGCTCCTCCTTGCATCGGAGCGGGCGCGGATCACCTCACCTTAAGGAAGGAGCGCCGCAGAGATGTTTTTCTTTTCCCGGCTCGGCGCCGGCGATATTTTTTTGGACGTCCCGCCGTCGGATTTCAAGAGCGTCATCTTCCACCTCCTGAAGAACTCAAGGTTTGCCAGAAAGAAAGAGGCCTTTGAGGCCGTGGCCGCGCGCGAAGACCTCGCCTCGACCGCCACGGGCCACGGCGTGGCCCTGCCGCACTGCCGCCTCAAGGGGCTCTCGGGTTTTTACGTGAAGTTCGCCCTCTTCCGGGGGCAGCCCGGTTACACGGCCTCGAACGGGGAGGAGGCCCGTTTTGTCTTTCTGGTCGTGGGCCCGCAAGAGGCCTGCGAAGAGTACCTGCAGTACATGTCGCATATCGTCAAGGTCATGGATATCCCCAAGGTCCGGGAAGAGCTCTTGGGAGCTAAAAACAAGGCCGAAGCGAAAGAGATCCTCTGCCGGTACGGCAAAGAGGTGCTCGACCAGAAGGTGTCTGCCGATCAGAAGGTGCCTGCCGATCAGAAAGTGCCTGCATGGAAATAAGCGTCTTTTTGGGGATCGCGATACTCCTGGGGTTTATCGGCGGCAAGCTCAGCAACAGGGTGAAGTTTCCCGCGGTGATCGGCTATATCCTGGCGGGCCTCGTGCTGGGGCCGTCGTTCCTGAACCTTTTCAACGAGGCCTTTTTAAAGGACCTGGGCCTGGTCAGCGACCTGACGCTGGGGCTGGTCGCCTTCATCATAGGCAGCGAGATGCGCTTGGGGATCCTCAGGAGCGTCGGCAAGGGGATCCTGCTCATCATCCTGGCCGAGAGCTTCTTCGCCTTCTTCGCCGTCTTCGGCCTTGTCTATCTGTTGACGCACAAGCTGTATCTGGCCCTGCTCTTCGGGGCCATGGCCCCGGCGAGCGCGCCGGCCGGTACGGTCGTGGTCCTGCAGGAGTTCAGGGCCAAGGGGCCCCTGACGAACGCGCTTTTGACGGTGGTCGGCCTGGACGACGGGCTGGCCATTCTTATTTATGCCTTTGCCGCCGCCCTTGCCAAGATAGCCATCTCCAATGCCCATATCTCCCTGCAGGCGACGGTAGGCCAACCGCTCCTTGAGATAGCCGGAGCGCTCGTGCTCGGAGGCGGCCTGGGGCTCATCATGGCCTTCGTCGCCAAGAAGATCGCCTCCAAGCAGGAGCTGCTCATCCTGACCTTGGCGGCCGTCTTGCTGTGCGTCGGGCTCTCGAACTTGCTCCACTTCTCCCTGATCCTTTCTAATTTGGCCTTCGGCATGATCATCGCCAACACCTATCTGCGGACGTCCCGCCGGACCTACGACGTCATCCACAACATCACGCCGCCTCTCTATGTCCTGTTTTTTGTCATCGCCGGGGCCCACCTGCAGATACGCCTCCTGCCGGCCATGGGCCTGATCGGCGTCCTCTACATCATCGGCCGGTCCTTCGGGCTCATCAGCGGCGCCTGGTTCGGCGCGACCGTCTCGAAAGCGCACGAGAACATCCGTAAGTACCTGGGTCTGGGCATCCTGTCCCAGGCGGGCGTGGCCATCGGCCTGGCCTTGTTGGTCGGCCGCGAGTTCGGCGAGCTTAACGACGTGGGCAGGGAGGTCTCCATCCTGGTCATCAACACGATCGCGGCGACCACCATCATCTTTGAGATCGTCGGCCCCCTGACCACGAAGTTCGCCATCTCAAGGGCCGGCGAGGCCGGAAAACTCAAGAGGTTCAAGGAGTAGAGACCCCCGGAGCGAGGGGTAAGGAGAAAAGATGTACTTTATCATATTGCTGCTTTACCGCGAGGACATGCTCGACGACTTTTTGTCCCTTCTCGTCGAGGCGGGGATAAACGACGCCATCGTCGTCAACGGCACGGGCTTTGCCAAGTCGCTCATGTACGAGGTCCCCATCTTCGCCGGCCTGCGCAAGGCCCTGGAGCAGAACCGTTCCTTCAGCCACGTCGTCTTCGGCTACGCGCGCGACGAGTTCAGCGTGCGCAACCTCGTGAGCATGGCCAAGGACGAGGGCATCGACCTTGACAAGCCCGGCGTGGGCATGCTCATGGCCCTGCCCATCGCCCTCAAGTTCGGGACCGAGCAAGAGCTTTCCATGTAGCCTTTCCCCTGAGCCCGCCCCGTTCTGTTTTCCATTGCCCCGTTCGCCTTCCAGGCCTATAATATTTCCATTACCGGCGAACAGAGGTCAGATGGAAAAGGACGCGATGAAGACGGCGGTCTCCCCGGAGCGGTGGTTTCGTTCGCCGCTCTTTGTTCTGGTCGTCCTGGCCGTTCTCGGCGCCCTGATCTATTCCAACAGCTTTGACTGCGGTTTCCACTTCGACGATATCCGCTCCATCGTCATCAATGGTTCGATCAAGAGCCCGTTGCGTCTCAAGGCCGTCTGGGATTTTTGGCCGACGCGCTTCGTAACGTATCTTACCGTGGCGGCCAACCACGCGCTGGGCCAGGAGCGCGTCTTCGGGTACCATCTTTTCAATCTCGCGGTCCATGTGGCCGCGAGTTTTTTGGTCTGGTGGCTCGCCCTTTTGACGTTTTCAACGCCCGCCCTCCGGAAGGAGGCCATTGCCTCCCGCGCCGGGCTCTTGAGTTTTTTCAGCGCCCTCGTCTTCGCAGCGCACCCCATCCAGACCCAGGCCGTGACCTACATCATCCAGCGGGCGACGTCGCTGGCCGCCTTTTTTTACCTGGCCGCGCTCTGCCTCTATGTGCAGGCCCGGCTCCGGGAAGATCAGGCCAGTCTCCGGGA
>CAZDLS010000051.1:4737-11187 GCA_964506425.1 uncultured Planctomycetia bacterium
CAGGCCCGGCTCCGGGAAGATCAGGCCAGTCTCCGGGAGGAGGCCGGCAGGGGCGCTCACTCCTTTTTTTCCGCCGGCTCCCTTTTTTATGCCGGCTCCCTGACAGCGGCGGTCCTGGCCATGTTCACCAAAGAGATCACCATCACTCTGCCATTGGCGATCCTGCTTTACGAGGCCTGTTTTTTCAAGGGTCCAAAGGGCATCCCCTGGAAGAGGGCGGGTCTTTTTCTTGCCACCCTTGCCGTCATCCCCGTTACCCTCGTCCTGAGCCGGTCTGTGGTTTTTGGTCAGATCCGCCGGGCGGCCGAGGGCGCAACGCCCTTCACCCCGCTTGAGTATTTCTCGACGCAGCTGAGGGTGTTGATCACGTACGCGAGGCTTGTCCTTGTGCCCCTGCGCCAGAACCTGGACTATGATTACCCGATCCTGCAGACCCCGTGGGAGCCGGCTGCCCTGGCCGGTCTCTTGTTCCTGGCCGCGGTCCTTGCGCTGGCGTGGCGGCTCTGGCAGGGCCACAAGGTCCTTTCTTTCGGCATTTTCTGGCTTTTCCTGACGCTGCTGCCTGAGTCCAGCTTCCTGCCCATTCGTGATGTCATCTATGAACACAGGCTGTATCTGCCGATGGCCGGCTTCAGCGTCTTTTTGGTCTGCGGCCTGTATTATCTCTTCAGGGGCGGGCATCTGCGCCTGTGGATGACGATACTGCTCGCGCTCGTCTGCGCCTACGGGACCCTGACGTACAGAAGGAATTTCGTCTGGAAGGACGACTTTTCGTTATGGGAAGACATCACCAGCAAGTCGCCCCAAAAGGCCCGGTCGTACGGCGAAAGGGGCAATGCCTATGCGATGCAGGGGGATTTCCAGAGGGCCCTTGTCGAGTACGATACGGCCATCGCGAACGGCCTTGCAAAGGGCGCCGGCAGGACAGACCTGCCCGTCTCGTCCTTCGCGTACCGCAGGGCCGCGCAGGCGCGGCTGGCCTTGACCGCCGCCTATTTTAACCGCGGCATCGTTTATAAGCGCATGAAGGAGTTTGACGCCGCCATCGCCAGCTTCACCCATGTCATCGAGATCGAGCCCCGCATGCCCATGGCGCATTATCATCGAGGTCTGGTCTATTCGATGAAGGGAGACAAAAAGAGGGCCCTTGCGGACCTGGCCCGGGAGGCCCAGATCAACCCCGAGTTCGCCGCGGCCCCTGTTGCGCGAGCGCTGGTCCGTCGAAAAATGGGGGAAGATTAACCGACATTCCGAAATGGGCTTATTTTCTTTACTCCTGCACAATCCGGCGGCTTTTGTCCTTCTGGTCGTGCCGCTCTTGTATTCCGTTATCATGCACGAGATGGCGCACGGGGTGGTGGCGTCGTGGTTCGGGGACGATACGGCCCGCAACGCCGGCCGGCTCTCCCTCAATCCGCTGGTCCACCTTGATCCTGTCGGGACGATCGCGCTCTTTCTGGTGGGCTTTGGCTGGGCCCGGCCCGTGCCGGTGAACTACTACAAGCTCCGGCGGTCCCGGCTGGCCTTCGTGTCCGTCTCCCTGGCGGGCGTTGTGACCAACATCATCATCGCCACGCTGGCGATCTTTCTGTTGCAGGTCCTGCCCGGCGTCGGCAAGTCGCCCCTGGGCTCTGTTTTGTCGGTCGTGGCGACGATCAACATCGTCCTGGGGTCTTTCAACCTCATCCCCATACCGCCCCTGGACGGTTCGCGGGTCCTCATGGCGATCCTGCCCGACGACATGCAGGCAGGCCTGGCCCGCCTGGAGCCTTACGGCTTTTACGTCATCATCATCCTTCTGTTCACCGGGCTGATGTATCCGGTGATCCATTTCATGGAAGGCCTCATCTACGGCCTCATCTCGTTGATGCTGGGGCGGTTTTAAAAAAGGAGCGAGCGAAGTAGAGTTGCTTGACTTTTAACATAGGAGGCAGCGATGCGATGGCTTATCATTTTTGTCGCGGCGTTGACGGCGGCGTCCGCCGCAGCGCCTGCCCTGCGGGCCCAGGAGGTCGTCCTGGAGAATGAGCTCATGAAGATCGAGGGAAAGGTGACAGAGGTGGACTGGGTCGCCAACACCATCGCCGTCAACGGCCCGGACGGCGAGACGGTCTTTACCCTGACGCCCGAAACAGTGGTGATGGCCCAGGCAGAGGAGACCGTGCGTTCGAACCTCGAGCAGGGCCAGCACGTCGAGGTCTATTACGTCAACGGACCCGACGGCTCGGCCAAGGTGGTGCGCATCCTCATCACCGACCCCATGCTGTGAGCGCAGTGAAACATGAAAGAACATAAAAACAAAGCGCCCGGGATAGCTGTTTTGGGCGCTTTGGCCATTGTGTGGGGGATAGGCGTGTGGCTCACCGGCTTAAGCCACGGCGAGGGGCGGCTGGCCGTTCCCGGCGCGGCCCCGGGGTTTCGCCTCTTCCTCGTCTCCGATGATCTCTGGGTGAACCTTAGATTCTACGCCTTCGCCGCCCCGCCCCTCATCGCCGGCGCGGGGGTATTGATGAGGAAGCGCTGGGCACGGGTGCTTTATATCGTTTTCGCGTCGATGATGATCTGTTATGCCGTCTTCAATACCATAAGGGATATCGTCGACGGCGAGAGGTTTCTCGTGGCTCTCGGGTTTTTGGCGTTTTTTGTCGCGGCTTTCGGCATTCCCGTATGGTACTTTTTCCGCTCCAAAGTAAGGGAGCAGTTTAATTAGTCGCATCAAGGGGTCCCCATGACCGATATCCCCGTCGCCATCCTCCACGGCATAGGCAAGAACGACGCCCGCTTCGCCGACCCGCTCATCCGCGGGGTCCAAAAGGAGTTCACGGCCCGCATCCGCAAGCGCGCCGGGGCCGAGGCGGCCGCCGAGGCCCGCCTGACCTTCACGCCCATCGACTGGGACGACATCCTGGCTGAGAACCAGGCGAAGCTCAAGGCCCTGATCGAGAGGACCCAGCAGCAGAAGAAGCGCAGATCGTTCCTTGGAGTATTGGCAGGGGCTGGAATTGTTCCGATAGCGATCGGGATCTGGCTTTCGTGGAAGATCTTTCGGCACCCCGCGGCAGCCCTGGTTTTACTTTTCGCCGCCGCGTATCTTTTTTACTATTTCGGCCCCCGGCTTTACAACCAGCTGCGTTCGGGCGTTGCCGCCGAGTATGTCGGCGACATCATCGGTTACCTGAACGAGGAGGCCAAAGAGAAGATCCAGGCCCGCATCAAAGCGAAGGTCGTCCCTCTGGCAGCCGGCGGCCGGCCCGTCACCTTCATCGCCCACAGCCTGGGCACGGTCATCGCCTCGGACTTCATCTGGGACTGCCAGGAACACGGGCTGATCAAGCCCTTCGCCCTGGGCAACTTCTTCACCATGGGCTCGCCCCTGGCCCTCTTCGCCCTGCAATACGGCGTCGAGCTCTTCAACAAGCCCATCCGCGTCGAGGCGCCCGCCTGCTGGGTGAACATCCTTGACGCCGACGACCCCATCGCTTACCCCTTGAAGTCCCTCAATAAGGAGTACGCCGGCGCCGTCCTCGCCGACCAGGAGGTCAACGTCGGCCCCCTTGGCCTCGCCCACATCCGCTACTGGAACGCCCGCAGCGTCCACACCCTCATCGCCCACAAACTCGCCTTGGACTGGCTGCGCGCCGACTCCCGCCTGGCCCAACACACCCTCGACACCCTCAACCGCCGCTACGCCGCCCGTCTCTCCTAGCCGTTTATTTCTTCCGGCCGGCCTCTTTTTTCATTGCTCCTTTCTTCTTTCGGGTCTATAATATTTTTATGCCCGAGAGGGAAATTTTACGTGAGTTTTCAAAGCAAGGCCGCGTCTTTTGACCGGGGAGGAATCCCCGGTTTTTTCTTTAGGGGCCATGTCGGGTGCAAGCGCATGATGAAAAGGAAGGTGTGCATGCCGGGCGGTAAGCTGTTGAGGCTATCGTTATGTCTGCTGATAGGGTGGTGTTTTATGCCCGTGTTCCCTGTTTGCGCCTGGCAGGATGCGGACGGCCATACGGCGACCAATGCCGCCGATACGGTCGGCGACACCGAAGGGCTCCAGTTTGACACGGACGGCACGTGCACCTGGAACGCCAACGGTCTCAATGTCGCCGTGGGGGCGGGCGTGCAGTCCGTCGATAATATCGGCACGACCGGGGTGCCCGTATTGACCTTCGGGCTCGGCATCACGTGCGGCGTGGACGGCACCATCGGAGAGAGCGGCGCGACCCTCGGCACCATGAACGTCTACGACGGGCTCATCACCCTCGGGGTCGCGGACGGCAATCATCATTTCATCGATCTGATCGCCTTTAAGGCCGACGGCGAACTGGAGGTGACGAACGACAACGACATCACGGGCTACGTGACGACCTCGACCGACGGATTCGGCACGCTCGATCTCAACGGAACGACCACGATCTCCGGCACCGTCGGCTCGAGCTCCCACGCCCTTAAGAGCATTGAAGCGGGCGACACGGGCGAGACCGTCACCTTCGGCGGCAACGCCTATGCCGACCTGGTCGATATCGCCGGCGACGGACAGGTGGATTTCAACGGCGCCCTCACTAACAACGACCACACGACTTCCATCAATTTTAACGGTGACGCGACCTTGAACGTGACGGGGGCCTTTTCCGGCGACCAGATCGCGGTGGGGGCCAATGCCGCGACGTTGACTTTTTCCAATAACGCCATGTTCAACGACTATACCGCGGGGCCGGGCGCCAGCGTCGCCACCTTCGACGCCCTCATCTTTGGCGATTCGATAGTCCTGGGCGCGGGCGCGACGGTCAACCTGAATGCCGGTTTTTGGCTGACGACCGGCATCCTCGCGGCGGGTGACGGCCAGGGGACCGTGAACATCAACTCGTCCGAGATCGTCGCCCAGGACATCGCCGCCGATGCCGCGAAGCTCGCGGCCCTGACGGTGTCCGGTTGTTCGCTGATAACGGGGAACAATATCTACGCCGACACGTTCACCATAACGGGCAACGGCAGCAGCCTGTCCCTCGCGGGCAACGTCCTGCTCAAGGGCGACACCCTCATCACCCTGAACGCCGGGGACACGGCGACCCTCGACGTCGGCCCCTGCACCCTCACGTGCGATTCCGCGGCGTTCGCCTTGAACGCGTCCAACATATTAAGCCTCGACCTCACGGGCCTGGGCACGAGCGGCAAGGTCGACATCACCAACATCGCCGATGACGGCGCCTCGGTTTCGGCCGCCGCCGCCATCGAGGTGGACACGAACGGCCAATATGTCGCCGACGGGCAGGTCTTTACCGTTATCGACGCGGACAACGCCCATGCCGGCGGCGCCGGGTACGCGGCGCCCGGCACGGTGACCGATAACAGCGCCCTGCTCGCCTTCACCTCCGGCACTGCCAACGGCGGCCAGGACATCATCATCACGGCGTCAAGGACGACGACCTACGACGCGATAGGGGGTAACCGCAATTCCAGCGCTGCGGGCGCGGCCCTGGAGGCCGCGGGGCAGGGCAGTCCTTCCGCGGACATGCAGGTCGTTTTAGGCGCCCTGGACGCTTTGGATAAGGCGATCGCCATAAGCCAGGCCCTGGACCAGGTGTATCCCTCGCCGGATGCGGCCGCCGTCATTGAGGTCAACGTCGCGGTGAACCAGGCCTTGAACACGGTCCTTTCCCATATCGGCAGCACCCGGAGCGCGGCGAGCATGGGGCAAGGCGATGCCGGCCCGTTCGGCCTGAAGACCGGCTTGTGGCATGGCGATGCCGACCTTTTCTACGACGATCCTTTCGAGGGCGCCGCTGTCTGGGCCAGGGGCTTTGGGGCGTATGACCATCAGAAGGACCACGATGCGATCAGGGGGTATGACTCTTACATGGGCGGCCTCTCCTTGGGCGTGGACGCCAAAAGGGAGGGCAACCTGCTCCTGGGTGCGGGCGGCGGTTTCGCGCGGACGCAGGTCGACGCCGATCACGCGGCCGGGACCGATACCGACATCCTTACCTTCCTGGGCTCGCTCTATTGCGGCTATGACGGCACGCTGGACAGCATCGAAGGAGTGGGGCTGTATGCGGAGGCGGTCGGCACCATCGCATGGAACATGTACGATTCTTCGCGGTTGGTCCGTTTCGGCGGCCTGGACAGGACAGCTACCGCCGACTACGGCGGACAAGAGTATTGCGTGTACGGGGAAGCCGGGTACGTGTTTTATCATGAGGGCTTTCAAATAGTGCCCCTGGCGTCGTTGCGGTATGCGCATATCAGTATTGGGGACTTTGAAGAGACCGGCGCCGGCGCGCTCGACCTCAGGGTCGACGAACAGGAGTACGATTACCTGGAGTCGGGCCTCGGGGTAAAGATCGCCTATCCGATGGAAGTGGAATCGTGGCGCCTTCTGCCGGAGATACGCTTGAAGTGGCTTTACGAGTATATCGGGGACGAGATCGAGATAACCTCGCGCTTCACCGCCGGCGG
>CAZDLS010000052.1:0-10947 GCA_964506425.1 uncultured Planctomycetia bacterium
TTTTTTTCTTCGCATGTATGGGAGAGGTCTTCACGCCATGACCGATCTGCCTCCGGGATTTGAGAAACGCCGGTTTGTGAGGCTTCCCTGTGCCTTTGACCCTCGTTACAAAGAGCAGGCGCCGCCGATAACGGTCAGGGTCGCGGAGCGCACGTCGACGGGAACGTTGACGGACGTCAGTGTCGGGGGCGTCGGTTTTGTCTTGCCGGTGAAGCTTGAGAAGAATTCTGAGGCCGAGGTCGTCTTCAGACTGCAGATAAAAGACGCGGATCCTTTCGAGGTCGCGGCCAGAGGGATCGTGCGCCATTGCGTTCCTTCGGGCGGGGCCGGCGCCTATCGCACGGGGCTGGAGTTCACCTCTATCGACAAGGGAGAGCAGGAGAAGTTGGCGGTTTATGTAGAAAGCATCTTGTAAGATGCACGGGAGCGCATGGGAAGAAGGTCCTTGCGTCCGGCACCTGGCGGCCTGTCTTGATCACGGAAATCGGCTGGACGATGATGCGGACCGCTATTGCAGAGGCGGTTCGAACTGGTTGCAGCCGGGACCGCCATATTGAAGAGGAGCCGGTACATCCATAGGAGCGGTTGATGGACAGAAGAGATAGTAAGCGCCTGGTCGTGGGACTGGTTTCTGTGGTCATTTTCAATTTTATCCTTATCGTGTCCAGCGTCATGAGCGGTATCCGTAAGGGCGACATCATGCTCCGCTTCAGGGAACATGAGACGGTGACCCTCTTCTCGGGATTGTTCTTAGGGTTCACGGCGTTGACCAGCCTGTTTATTTATTTTTTGAAGAAAAGAGCGGGTTTGAGGTCGGAGCGGTACGGCTTTTGGTCGCTGTCGGCGATCGGGTTCATCTATCTATGTCTGGATGAGTATTTCATGGCCCATGAAGGGATCGATGACTGGGTGGGTTCCTGGTTTGTCCAGAACTTGCCTGTTTTGAATTTCGATAACCTAGTGATCGCTTGCTATGGCCTGGTCGCGGTCGGCGCCTGTTATTATTTTCGCCGGGCTATTTTGAGCCATTCCGTTATGTGGCCTTGTCTGGCCGCGGGGGGCTTTTGTCTGGCGGGCACCGTGGCATTCCACTGTCTTGAGAGGATCGACATCGTCTATGAAGTCGTAGAGGAATCCTTTAAGATAGTAGGCGTGAGCTTTTTCTTTTTAGCGTATTTCCTGGCCTGCATGACTTCCTTGGACAGGATGACGATAACGCAAGACACGCAGTAGGTTCTTCTTTCAAGATCCATAATGTCTGCTTGGATTTGATATCTCTCCCTTTCCCTTCCCAGAAACTCTTGTTTTGGTACCGGAGGCACAAGCGCGACCTGCCGTGGCGCCGGACGTGCGACCCGTACCGCGTGTGGATCGCCGAGGCCATGCTCCAGCAGACGACGGTCGCGACGGTCATACCTTATTATGGAAGGTGGCTGAAGCGTTTTCCCACGATGCAGCGGCTTGCCGCCGCGTCCCTGCGCGATGTGCTCAAGGCCTGGCAGGGGCTGGGTTATTATCAGCGGGCGCGCAACGTCCACAAGGCGGCCCGCTTTTTTTGTGACCGTTTCCAGGGCCGCATCCCCGATGACCCCGCGGTCCTCGCCGAGGTCCCCGGCTTCGGGCCCTACACGACCGCAGCCGTCCTGAGCATCGCCTTCGGCCGGCCCCTGACGCTTATCGATGCCAATGTGCGTCGTGTCATGGCCCGGTATCTGGCCCTGGAGCAAGCACAGGGGAAAAAGGCAGATAAAGCGATCCAGGCCGTTTTGGAAGGGGCCTTGCCCCAACGCGCCGCCGGCGACTTCAACCAGGCTTTGATGGAGCTGGGCGCGCTGGTCTGCCGGAAAGAGAGCCCGTTGTGTCCCGGTTGTCCGCTCAAGGCGGGTTGCCGCGCCTGGCACAGGGACCTGCAGGATGTGATCCCGGGCAGGGTCTTGCGGGACATCGAGCCCATTGAGGCAGTTGCTGCCGTGATCGAGCAGGGAGGAAGCATCCTGCTTCAGCAGCGCGGCCCAAAAGGCCTGCTCGCCGGCCTCTGGGAGTTCCCGGGAGGCAAGATCGAGAGGGGCGAGACGCCTCTGCGCGCGTTGCGGCGGGAACTTCGGGAAGAGCTGTCCGTGGCGCCGAAAGAGGCCCGGCCCCTCATGACCGTGCGCCACGCCTATACCCGGTTCCGCGTGCGCCTGCACGTCTACCGTTGCGGGGTAAGCCCCCTGCCGAAGACGGACAAGACGCGCCGGTGGGTGCCCAAACGCAGGCTCAAGGACTATCCCGTGCCTTCGGCTACGGCCCGCATCATCGAGGTCCTGGAAAGAGCCCGGAAAGACCCGGAAAGACTTGCACAAAACCCATAGTTTGATACACTGATTTTGTTTCATTTCACAACTTTATTCGATGTGTACCACCGATAGGGAGGAGTTATCATGAAACGGATCATGACGGTGTGTCTTTTCTTTTTGGGCCTGGCCGGTGCGGTCGCCGCCCAGGGGGAGCTGAGCGGGACCATCCAGATAAAAGGGTCTGATACCATGGTGAACCTGGGCCAGGCCTGGGCTGAGGCCTACAGCAAGGCCCATCCCGGGGTGAGCGTGGCCGTAACGGGCGGCGGTTCGGGGACGGGCTTCTCGGCCCTCATCGGCGGGACCTGCGACATCGCCGAGACCTCGCGTACCATCAAAGAGAAAGAGGTAGCGCTGGCGCAGCAAAAGGGCTTTACGCCCGTCGAGTTCAAGGTGGCGATGGACGGTCTGGCTGTCGTCGTTCACCCGGACAACCCGGTTGACGGATTGACCATCGACCAGCTCGCGGACATCTTCACGGGCAGGATCACGAACTGGAGAGAGGTCGGCGGCAAAGACCTGCCGATCGTCCTGTTGTCGCGGGAGATCAACTCCGGCACCCATATCTACTTCAAGGAGCACGTCCTGCGCAAAGGGCGCAGCGACATCTTCGACGAGTTCTCGCCCATGGCGCTGTTGATGCCTTCTTCCCAGGCCATCGCCGAGGAGACCGCCCAGAACGAGAACGCCATAGGGTATTACGGCATGGGGTATGTTTCCCCGGCCCAGAAGGCCCTGGCCGTGGCCAAGGATGCCGAAAGCGATTACGTCCGGCCGGATGTCGCGGATGTCGTCTCGGGGCGTTACCCTATCTCGCGGCCGCTGTTGATGTACACGCCGGGCGAACCCGCGGGCGCGGTCAAGGCCTTCCTGGACTTCGTCCTTTCGCCCGAGGGGCAGAGGATCGTCGAGAAAGTGGATTTTGTGCCCATAAGACCCGCCGCGGAATAAGCCAAAGCATTCCGGGCTTGCCCGAGGGGTTTTCCATGCGACGCCTCAAAGAGTTTCTCATCGAGAAGCTCATCTTATTGAGCGGCATCACGGTCATCGTGTTTGTCGTCCTCATCTTCGTCTTCCTCCTCAAGGAGGGGGTGGCTTTTTTTAAAGAGGTCCCGCTCTCCGATTTTCTCGGCGGCAAATACTGGTATCCCATCTCCGAACCCCCGCGCTTCGGTATCCTGCCCTTGATCCTCGGTTCGCTTCTGGTGACCCTTGGGGCGACGGTCTTTGCGGTGATCACGAGCATCTGCGCCGCCTTCTACATCGCCGAGGTGGCACCCCCGCGCGTGCGGGACGTCCTCAAGACCGGCATCGAGATCCTGGCCTCCATCCCCAGCGTCGTTTTGGGTTTCGTGGGCATGGTGACGTTGGTGCCATGGGTCAAGTCCGCCTTTCATGTCCCGACGGGTCTGACCGCCCTCTCGGGCGCGATCATGCTCGGCTTCATGGCCATGCCGACGATCATCAGCATCTCGGAGGACGCCCTCGCCGCCGTGCCGCGACATTTCAAGGAGGGTTCCATCGCCCTGGGCGCCACCCGGTGGCAGACGATGTACCGCGTGACCATCCACGCGGCCAAGCCCGGGATCTTCGCCGCGAGCATGCTGGGCATCGGCCGGGTGATCGGCGAGACAATGGCGGTCATGATGATCACCGGCAACGCGGCCGTCATCCCCAGGACGTTCCTCATGCCGGTGAGGACGCTTACCGCGACGATCGCCGCCGAGATGGGGGAGGTCGTCCATGGCAGCACGCATTACCAGTCGCTGTTCGCGATCGGCATCATCCTGTTCCTGATGACCTTTGTCGTCAACGTGACGGCGGATTATTTCTTGCACAGAGCCAGAGATTAAGATGCGCATGTCGAACGTCCATGTCAGAGAGAAGATAGCCTTCGGCGTCCTGTTTTGCGTGACGCTCTTCGTCCTGACGCCCGTCGTCATCGTCTTGTGGATCATCTTCAAGAACGGCCTGCCGGCGCTGAATTGGGAGTTTTTGACGCAGATGCCGACGGACGGCATGCGCGGCGGCGGCATCTTCCCGGCCATCCTGGGGACCTTCTACCTCGTGGTCGGGGCAACGCTCTTTTCGCTGCCGCTGGGGATCTTCGCGGCGATCTACCTGAGCGAATACGCGCGCGAGAACGCCTTGACACGATTGATCAACCTTGCCATCGTCAACCTCTCCGGCGTGCCATCGGTCGTCTACGGCCTCTTCGGCTTCAGCCTCTTCGTCGTCTTCCTGAAGTTCGGCGTCTCGATCGTGGCGGGCTCGCTGACGCTTGCGATCATGAACCTGCCCGTCATCATCACCGCGACGCGCGAGGCCCTAAAGGGTGTCCCCGGCTACTTTCGCGAGGTGAGCCTTTCCTTGGGCGCGAGCCGCTGGCAGACGGTGCGCCACGGCGTCCTGCCCTTTGCCCTGCCGGGGATATTGACGGGCACGATCCTGAGTATCGCGCGCGCGGCCGGGGAGACGGCGCCGATCCTCTTCACGGTCGCCGCCTTTTATATCCCGCACCTGCCCAAGTCCGTCTTTGATCAGACGATGGCCTTGCCGTATCACCTCTACATCATCGCGACACAGATCCCCAATATACCGGTCAGTTACCGCTACGGGACGGCGTTGGTCTTGATCCTGATGGTCCTTATTTTGAACCTGAGCGCGATCGTGGTCCGCTCAAGATTCAGGAAGAAGTATAAATGGTAGAGAAGGCAGCGGTCTCCAAATTCGAGGTCCGGGAGCTGAGCGTCCGTTTCGGCGGGTCAGGGGTGCTGCGCGCCCTCACGCTGGATATCCATGAACACGAGATCCTCGGCGTCATCGGGCCGGCCAACTCCGGCAAGACGACGTTCCTGAGGGCCTTGAACCGGCTCAGTGACTTGAACCCCCGCATGACCTTTTCAGGGTCTATCCGCCTGGACGGCGTCGACATCAACCGCGGCATGACCTCCGAGGCGCTGCGCCGGCGCGTGGGGATGATCTTCGCCTTGCCGATGCCGTTACCCTTGTCCATCTATGAGAACATCGCTTTCGGTCCCCGGCGCAAAGGCATCCGGGACCGCAAAACACTTAACGCCCTCGTCGAGGAGAGCCTGCGTGCGGCCTTTCTGTGGGATGAGGTCAAGGACCGCCTGAAGACCCCGGCCACCAAGCTCTCGGGAGGCCAGCAGCAGCGCCTGTGCATCGCGCGCGCGCTCGCCGTCAAGCCCGAGGTCATCCTCTTTGACGAGCCCTGTTCGGGACTGGACCCCGTCTCGACGGCCAAGGTCGAAGAGACGATGCTGCAGTTGAAGGAGCGCTACACCATCGTCCTCGTGACCAACAACACCAAGCAGGCGGCGCGCGTGGCCACGCGCACGGCCTTCTTTTTGATGGGGGAGTTGGTCGAGCTCGACGCGACGCACAAGATCTTTACCACGCCCGCGGACAAGCGGACGGACGACTATATCTCCGGCAAGTTCGGATAAGACGCCATGGCGATCATCGAGACAAAGGACCTCAATCTCTATTACGACAAGTTCCAGGCCTTGATCGACGTCGACATGGCGATCGGTGCGCGCCGTATCACGGCGATCATCGGTCCGTCCGGCTGCGGCAAGTCGACGTTGCTGAGGGCCTTCAACAGGATGAACGACTTGATCGACGGTGTCACCACGACCGGCCGCGTCCTGATCGACGGCGAGGATATCCTGCGTCCCGGGGCTGATCTGGTGCGTCTGCGCAAGAAGGTGGGGATGGTCTTCCAGCGGCCGAACCCGTTCCCGCTGTCCATATTCGAGAACCTCGTCTACGGGCTCAAGGTCCACCACCTGGCCAGGAGGCAAGAGCTTGACGCCATCGTCGAGGAGTCCCTCCGGGACGTCCTCCTGTGGGATGAGTTGAAAGACAAGCTCCGCAAGAGCGCCTTGACGCTCTCGTTGGAAGAGAAGCAGCGCCTGTGCATCGCGCGCGCGCTCGCCGTCAAGCCCGGCATCATCCTGATGGACGAGCCCTGCTCGGCCCTGGACCCCATCGCGACCTTGAAGATCGAAGAGACGGCCCGGGCCCTCAAGGAACGCTACACGATCGTCATCGTGACGCACAACATGCAGCAGGCCGCGCGCATCTCCGATGAGACGGGTTTCATGCTGTTGGGGCGGCTGATCGAGTTCGGCAAGACAGCGGATATCTTTTCAAGTCCCCGCGACAAGAAGACAGAGGAATATATTACCGGCCGTTACGGCTAGGGAGGTCACCGTGATGCACAGACACTTTGATGAAGAGTTGAAGAGCCTGAACGAGAGATTGCTCAAGAGCGCCGTGTTGGTGCAGGGGTCCATCTACAAGTCCGTCGAGGCGCTCAAGGAGCGCAACACGGAGATGGCGAAGGCCGTCATCGCCGACGACGCCATCATCGACGAGATGGAGAACGCCGTCGACGACGACGTCTTCAACATGGTGGCGCTCCATCAGCCCGTTGCCTCGGACCTGCGCTTCCTGTTGATGACGATGAAGGTGAACAACGACCTGGAGCGGATCGCGGATTGCGCCGTCGACATCGCCCAGCGGGTCCTGGAGCTGGTCTCCCAGCCGCTTTTGAAGCCTTTGATCGATATCCCCAAGCTCTCCCAGGTCGCCCAGGGCATGGTCAAGAAAGCGATCGACGCCTTCGTCGGCCGTGATGCCGCCCTGGCCCGCCAGGTCGTCCTTTCGGACAAGGAGGCGAACCACCTCCGGGACCTGATCCAGGAGGAGCTCATCAACGACTTCATGGCCAAGGACCCGAAGAGCGCCACGCGCGCGGTGCCGCTCTTGTTGATCGCGCGTTACCTCGAGCGCATATGCGACCACGCGACCAACATCGCCGAAGACATCATTTACATGGTGGAGGCCAAGGTGGTCAAGCACCACCACGAGAAGCTCGTATAAATAAATCACTACCCTTTGTCTTCCAGTGGGTTATAATAGGCTCATGACACAAGAGCAGAGAACCTCGTGGTTCGGGATCCGGCGTCAGGTCCTCCTCCTCTTTTTGCTCTTGGCCCTCCTCCTCGTCGTTCCGACCGTCTCCTTCATCCGGTGGTGGCTCGTCGTCTCCCAGCAACAGCTTAACGAGAAGCTGCTCGTCGAGGGATATAAGTCGTTCATCGGCTATATTGACGAGAAACGGGGCGTCCTCGAGACCCTCGCGCGTTCCTACGGCCGGTACCAGGCCGTGCGGGGCCTCGACGCCGGCCCGGCCGGCACGGCGTCAGGCACGGACATCATGGCCTTGAAGCGGGACGCCCGGCTGGACCTTTTCTCCGTGGTGGACGCCCGGGGCCGCGTCATCGGGGGCGACAAGGACGTCGAGCTCTTTGCGGCGTCGCGGCTTGCCGCGCGCCAGGCGGGTTGGCCGTCCTATTCTCCCGAGGTTTTGACGGGATTTTTTTATGACGTCTCCGGACGCCTGTGGCTTTTGGCGCGCGCGCCCCTGGAAGGGGAAGGGGCGCCGGCAGCGAGCATCGTCATCGGGTACCACGCGGACGAGGCCTTCCTGGACGCCTGGGCCCAGCCCATGAGTTTCCGTGTCGACCTTTACCGGCACGCGCCTTCTGCCGTCCAAGAGGCGTATTATCCCGCCACGCCGGACGCCGGGATCACCTGGAATGAGCTCAGCGGCGCGCACAGGCCCTACGTGCTGCGTTCGGCATCTTCCGGCGGCGCGGCGCTCATGTTCCTCGCGGCGGTCGTGCGCGATATCCGCGGCGAGGCCGTCGCCGTCCTGATCCTGCGCCGGAGCGCGCCGCTCGCGGTGATGCCGCAGCACTTCTTCCTGAACTTTCTCTGGGTCATCCTCGTCTTCTTCTTCGGGCTCCTTTGTGTCTCCATCCGTTTTTTCACGGAGCGTATCACGCGTCCGGTCGTGGACCTGCGACGGGCGATACGCGACATCACCTCCTCGGGCAACCTCGCCGGACGGCTGCACCCGGGGCGGGAGGACGAGATGGGACGGCTCATGGAAGAGTTTAACTCGATGCTGGAGAAGCTCGAGGCCTCCAATACGGGCCTCAACCGCTCCAAGCAGGAGTTGACGGTCCTGTACAACGATCTCCTGGAGCAGAAGCGGTTCACGTCGGAGATCGTGGCGACCGCCCCGAGCGTCGTGCTGGTCCTTCTGCCCGACGGCCGCGTGAAGTTCATCAACGACGCCTCATCGCGGATCATGGGCTTTAAGCCGGAAGAGGTGATCGGCCGGCAGTGGGTCGACAATTTCGTCCCCTTCCGCCATCGGGATGAGGTCCGCCAGGTCTTCGAGGAGATCCTCCGGGGCGAGATCCAGGCCCACCGGCAGAGCGAGGGCAAGGTCCTGACGAAGGAGGGGCATGAGCGCACCATCCTGTGGAGCAACAGCATCATCGCGGACGACCAGGGGCGTCTTGTCTCGGTCCTGGCCATCGGCATGGACATCACCCGCTGGAAAGAGACGGAGCGGGACCTGCGCCAGAAGATGACGCAGCTCGAGCGCTTTGTCAGGGTGACGATGGACCGGGAGCGCGTGGTCATGGATCTCAAGCGCGAGCTCAAGCGCCTGAAGGGCGCGGCGCAGGGCGGACAGGCAGGGCATGGGGATCTTTAAGGGGATGTGGCATCGCCGGTCGTTGCAGTTCAAGTGGTCCCTGGCCATGGGGGCGTTGGGCGCGTGTTTCTTCGCCCTGCTGGCCTGGGCGGCCTTTTGCGGCTTCCGGCGTTTTGTCGTCGACCTGAACCGTGAAGAGACGCAGGTGGTCGCCGACATGATCACCCAGCGCATCCATACCGAGATGAAACATCTGCGCGAGGACCTGATCTTTTTCGTCTCCTCGAACGCGCGCATCGCCGCTTCCCTGCGGTCGGCCGGTGACGCCTATGCCGACAAGACCGAGGAAGATATAAAAAAAGAGTTCGCGCGTGTCGACCAGGAGTGGCCGGGCCAGGAGTGGGAGGTCCTGCGCCGGCGCTACCTGGATGACGAATTGAGCCTTATCTGCGAGGAGCTCCGGCGCCTGGCCCGGCTGCCCGTCGTCGAGCTCTTCATCACGGACCGGCGCGGGGCGGTCGTCGCCTCCACGAACAAGACGACGGATTACTACCAGGCCGACGAGGAGTGGTGGCAGCGGGCCTTCAACGGCGGGCTGGGCAGCGTCCACCGCACGGAGCTGGAGTACGACGAGAGCAGCCAGGCGCAGGCGTGGGCGTTGGCGGCGCCTGTCTTTGACGAAGACGGAGACGTCCAGGGGGTCATCAAGGTCGTCGTCGACAAGATCGCGTCGTTCCGGTTCCTGCTGGGGACCTTCCTGGGCAAGGGCGCGTATGTCGGCCTCCTGCGTTCCGACGGCGAGGACATCTTCAGCCTGGGCTTCGAGAAGGCGCGCGACATGTCGTTCCTCTCGCCGTTGGGCCGCGCCGTCCTGGCGCGCGAGGGGCACAAGAGGTTCCTCATCGAGACGCCCGAGGGCCGGCGCTTCATCGCAGGGTGGGCGCGCCTGGACGCGGGCCTGTTGAGCCAGAAGTACGACGTCTTCGTGTACTGCCTCAAGGACTACCAGGCGGCGCTGGGCGCCTTCAACAGGATGTCGCGGTGGTTTTTTGTCCTCTGGGGCGTGGCGACGCTGGTCTTCTGGTTCTTCGCGTCGTTGTTGGCGCGCCGGTTCCTCGCCCCCCTGTGGCAGCTCAAGCAGGGCTTCGAGTTCCTGAAGAGGGGATTTTTGAGATACCGCCTAAGCATCCGGTCCGGCGATGAGATCGAAGAGTTGGCCGAGGATTTCAACCGGACGATCGAGGAGCTGCGTAAGAACACGGTCTCCCGTAATTACTTTGACGAGATCATCCAGCAGATGTCGGACATCCTGATCGTGACGGACGGCCGGGGCAATATCCAGACGGCGAACCGGCGGGCGTGCGAGGTGCTCGAGTACGGCGATACCGGACTGGTGGGTAAGCCCATGGCGGACATCGTCAGCCGCAGCGACCGCTACATCATCAACTGGGGGCTCAAGGGGGCCATCGAGCAGGGGGCGCTCAAGGACAAGAAGGTGACGTTCCTGTCGCGCTCGGGCCGCGGGATCCCGGTGTACCTGGGGACGCGCAGCCTGCGGGATCACGACAACAACCTCGTCGGGCTCGTCTGCGTGGCCAAGGACCTGACCGAGATGAGTCAGCTCCTGGAGGCGCTGAAGAAGTCCAACCAGGAGATCATGCGCCAAAAAGAGGAGCTGGAGAAGGGGCTCCGGGAACAGCACGAGATGCGCGACGCCATGCTGAGCGTCCTGGAGGACACGACGGAGTCCAAGCGTTCCCTCGAGGCGACCCTGCAGAAGCTGCGCGAGACGCAGGGACAGCTCCTGCAGGCGGAGAAGATGGTCTCCCTGGGGCAGATCGCCGCCGGGGTGGCCCACGAGATCAACAACCCGCTTTTCGTCATCTCGGGAGAGGCCGAGATACTGACGGCGAGAAAGAACGTGCCGCCCGAGGTCCGGGATTTTTTGAGGATCGTACGCGACCAGGTGGAGCGCATCAACGACGTCATCAAGCGGCTGTTGGAGTTCTCCCGCAAGCGCGAGACGACGAGGACGGTCGTGGACGTCAACGCCCTGGTGGCCCGCAG
>CAZDLS010000053.1:0-10823 GCA_964506425.1 uncultured Planctomycetia bacterium
CAGAACAGCATCGAGACCAAGCTCACGCAGATCGAGTTCCGCCAGCGCGTGATCAACCCCAACCCGGGCGGCTATATCTCCGAGTATCGGGAGAACGTCAAGCTCCTGGAGTCCGTCAAGGCGGACTTGGCCGCGGCCAGGTCCATGACCGTCGAGGCCAAGGGGATCGCGCCGATGCTGACCTGGAAGCTGATCATGGCGGTCGTGATCTTCTTGGGCGTGTTGGGCACCATCTTCTTCTTCGTGTGGCAGCGCCAGATCAAGTCGCTGGCCGAGCTCTCCGAAGACTACGGCGGCATCCAGGAGCCGTCCGGCGCCGGCCCGACACCCGAACAAGGGGAGGTCCGCGAGGCCCGGGAAGAGAAGAAGTCCGAGATCGAGGACATCGAAGAGCGCCTGCGCGGCCGCCCCGAAGACCGCACCTGATCCCCTTGCGCACCCTTTCCCGCACAAATTGGCATAGAAAGACCAGGTCTTTTACTGCCACTTTTACTGCCACAAAACGGCCTGGCTCTTTTGGCCCGCTTTTGATATACTATGCTGAAAGAAATCACAAGGAGGCATTATGAAAAAAGCCGCATTTGTCTTGGCAGGCGTAGTGGGATTGGCGTTGCTGGTCAGCGGTTGTGAGACGATGGGTGAGAACACCAAGCGCGGGGCGGTGGGCGGGGCTCTGGTCGGGTCCATCGCCGGCGGCGTGATCGGCCACCAGAGCGGCCACGGGGTCGGGGGCGCGCTCATCGGCGCCGGTGTCGGCGCCCTGGGCGGCGGCCTGGTCGGCGACGGCATCGATGCAAAGGAGAGGAAGGCGGCGGCCGCCACGGCGACGACAGGGGAGAAGCTGGGCATGTCCGACGTCATCGCGCTGAGCAAGGCCGGGTTGAGCGATCCGGTCATCATCGACAAGATCAGGGCGACGGGGTCGGTGTACCGCCTCTCGGTCGAGGAGATCGAGCTCCTGCGCAACGAAGGCGTCAGCTCCGCCGTCGTGAACTACATGCTGGACACGGGAAAATAATAATACTTGACAAAAGTTGTCGGGTATTGGTATAATATCAGAAAGCCAACCTTATCAACCTGGAGGAGACATGAGATCACTGCCGAGGTACTTTCTGAGAGCGGTGGCCCATTGCAAAGAGGGCTGTCGAAACGGCTCCCGGGCATGAGCCGAAACTGCCCGTCTATCGGCAAGCGCTGAGCCCCGATAGGGTCGCCCCGTTAGAGACCGGAGAGTACGCCTTTTTCTTTAACGGGGCGTTTTCTTCGAGGAGCGTGGACGCGACGAGCAAGGCAAGCGTTCCAGGCAAGGAGGAAGCTTTAATGCGAGTACAGATGAATAAAAACGGCCGCATCGCCGTGACGGACTTCAGTCCCGCGCAGGCCTTTAAGATCGCCGTCAAGATGGAGCAGGACGGCATGATTTTTTACAAGGACCTGCTCGCTTCGATCAAGGACGGGGAGGCCCGTCGGGAGATAGGTTTCCTGATCGAGCAGGAAGAGGAGCACCTGAAGACCTTCACGCGCCTTCTTGAGGAGCGGAAAGGGGAGGCGGCCGACGGCTTCGAAGAGGACGATATCGTTACCTATATAAACGCCAACGTCTTCGATGCCTCCGAAAAGAAAGAGGCCGTCGGCAACATGGACCACCGCCACACGGCCCTGGAAGAGGCGCTGAACCTGGAGCGGCGCTCCATCGTCTTCTACGAGGGGTGCGCGGCGAACGCGACCGACCCTGAGACCAAAGACGCCTTCATCAAGATCATCGAAGAGGAAGAGCAGCACCTGAAGAAGTTCGGCACGCTCCTGCGCACCAAGTGTATCGCGCAGGGCCGCTGCCTGCTTTAAATGCGGAGGTACGACAATGAGAGACATGACAGCGGCCAACCTGCGGTCGGCGTTCGGCGGAGAGTCCCAGGCGCACATGAGATATCTCGCTTGGGCGGACGTGGCCGAGAAGGAGGGCTTTAAGAACGTCGGCAGCCTGTTTCGCGCCGTGTCCTTCGCGGAGCAGATCCATGCAACGAGCCACTTCGTGGTCCTGAAGGACGTGAAAGGCGCGTTCCTCGTCGATTCCATGGCCGGCTTCGGGTTAGGGCGCACGGCAGAGAACCTGGCCGGGGCGCTGGAAGGCGAGACCTTCGAGATCAACGAGATGTATCCGGCCTATATCAAGGTCGCCGAGCTGCAGAACGAGGCGAACGCCAAGCGCTCGCTCGGATGGGCCTTTGAGACGGAGAAGGAACACGCCAAGCTCTTTGCCGCCGCGAAAGAGGCGGTGGAGAAGGGCCGGGATCTCGACGTGAAGAAGCTTTACGTCTGCAAGGTCTGCGGGTACACGCATGAGGGCGAGGCGCCGGACAAGTGTCCCCTGTGTGGGGCGCCCAAGGCGAAGATCGAGACGTTCAGCGGATAAGGGGGAGGCCAGGTTTGTGCGGCATTGTCGGTTATATCGGCGATAAACAGGCGCAGGGCGTGTTGATCACGGGCCTGAAGAGGCTCGAGTACCGCGGTTATGACTCGGCGGGTGTCGCGGTCTTGAGCCGCGAGAAGATCCACGTGCGCAAGACAAAGGGCAAGATCCAGGACTTAGAGCGCCTGATCCACCGCCATCCCTTGCCTGCGAGCTCGCTGGGGATCGCGCACACGCGTTGGGCGACGCACGGCGCGCCCAACGACGCCAACGCGCACCCGCACGCGAGCTGCGACAAGAAGATCACGGTGGTCCATAACGGGATCATCGAGAACTACCTTCCCCTCAAGCAGGAGCTGAAGAAGAAGGGGCACCGTTTTACGTCGCAGACCGACACGGAGGTCCTCGCCCACCTCATCGAGGCGCACTATAAAGGCGACCTCAAGGAGGCGGTGATCAAGGCCCTGCGGCGCGTCAAGGGCAGCTTCGCGCTCGGCGTCATCACGGCGGAGGAACCCGACAGGATCGTCTGCGCCCGCAAGGACAGCCCGCTGGTCGTCGCCCACGGGAAGAACGGGTATTTCATCGCCTCGGACGTGCCGGCGGTCCTCGAGCACGCCCGCCGCGTCATCTACCTGAAAGACGACGAGGTCGCGGTCCTGATGCAAGACCGCGTCGCCCTCTTTGACCTGGCGGGCCGGCGCCTGATACCGCGCTTTGACCGCATCACGATGGACGCCCAGAGCGCCCGCAAGGGCGGCTACGCGCACTACATGCTCAAGGAGATCCACGAGCAGCCGCGTGTCCTGAAACGGCTCTTGTCCGCAGGGCTCACCGAGGTGCGGCGGTACGCTTTTGCGAAGAACATCCGCAACGTCGTCGTCGTGGCGTGCGGCACGGCGTACCACGCGGGGATGGTAGGCAAGTACGTCATCGAGTCTCTGGCGCGTCTGCCCGTCTGGGTGGATTTTTCCTCGGAGTTCCGCTACCGCCGGCCCATCGTGGGCCGGGATACCGTCGTCATCGCCGTGAGCCAGTCCGGCGAGACGGCCGACACGCTCGCGGCGGTGCGCGAGGCGAAGAAGAAGGGCGCCCGGATCATCTCCATCTGCAACGTCGTGGGCTCGAGCCTGACGCGCGAGTCGGACAAGGTCTTTTACACGCTCGCGGGCCCGGAGATCGGGGTGGCCTCGACTAAGGCCTACACCGCGCAGCTGGCCCTGTTCTATCTGCTGGGCCTGGAGCTGGCCCGTACGCGCAAGACGCTCTCGGCGGCCGCCACCCGGGCGGCCTTGAGGACGCTTTCCCGCGTCCCGGCGCTCCAGGAGAAGATCCTGAAGTCGGAAAAACGGCTGCAGGCCGTGGCCAGGCGCCACCACCACTTCGGCAGCTTCCTCTTTTTAGGCCGCCACGTTAACTTTCCGTCGGCGCTCGAGGGCGCGCTCAAGCTCAAGGAGATCTCTTACATCCCGGCCGAGGGCTACGCCGCCGGCGAGATGAAACACGGCCCCATCGCCCTCATCGACGAGTATCGCGCGGTCGTCTGCATCGCCGTGGCCTCGTCCGTCTACGAGAAGATGGTCTCCAACATCCAGGAGATCAAGGCGCGCTCCGGCAAGCTCATCGTCCTCGCCACCGAGGGTGACCGTTCGATCCGCACCCACGTCTCCGAGGTCGTCTTCATCCCCCGGATCGACGAGCTCTATTCGCCGCTCTTGGTGGCATTGCCGCTCCAGATGCTGGCCTATTTCATCGCCGTGGCCCGCGGCTGCAACGTGGACCAGCCGCGCAATCTGGCAAAATCCGTCACCGTCGAATAAATGAGACAAACAGCCAGGCTCTTTGTCTCATTTTTGAACCGCAAATTTGAGACAATGAGCCAGGCTCTTTGTCTCACAAATTTGAGACAATGAGCCAGGCTCTTTGTCTCAAAAACAAGCATGCTGTATATCGTTGCCACACCCATAGGGAATCTGGGGGATATCACGCACAGGGCGGTGGAGGTGTTGAAGGGGGTCGGCCTCATCGCCTGCGAGGACACGCGGCGCACGAAGATCCTGTGCGACCATTACGGGATCAGGGCGCCGCTCACGAGTTACTACAGCTACAATCAGAAGGTGAAGGGGGAGCGGCTGCTCGCCGTCCTCAAGACGGGGCAGGGCGTGGCGCTCGTCTCCGACTCCGGGACCCCGGGCATCAGCGATCCCGGGGCCCAGCTCATCCGGCAGGCCATCGAGGCCGGCATCGAGGTCGTATCGGTGCCGGGCCCCACGGCCCTGGTCGCGGCGCTGTCCTTGAGCGGTCTGCCGACCCACCGCTTCCTCTTCGAGGGGTTCCTGCCCGTCAAGTCCGGGGCGCGGCGGCGCCGGCTTAAGGCAGTCAAGACCTACGAGGGGACCCTCGTCATCTACGAATCCCCCCACCGGCTCCTCAAGGCGCTTGACGATATCTTGGCCGTCCTCGGTGACCGCCCCCTCGCCGTGGCGCGCGAGCTGACCAAGAAGTTCGAAGAGGTGTGGCGGGGTGGCGTGAAGTCTTTTTTGGAACACAGCCGCCGGGTCGCGCCCCGCGGCGAATACGTCCTTGTCATCGGAGCCTGCCAAGATGTCGGCCCTTCCCGTTCCTGATCAGCGCAACGACTCCTTAGCGCGGATCCTGGGCCCGGACGGCGCGTGTTTTTAACCCGCGCCTTGACAATATGTTTTGCCTGTGCTATATTTACCAAAGCCCTTTAAGCCGGTTCCGAGAAGCCGGCAAGGAGTGAAGCCATGAAGATCTGTTCGTACAACGACACGAGCCCGCAAGGACCCCTTGCGGGTTTTTTTATGGGAGGTCTATGAAAGAAAAAGCGAAGATATTGGACAGCGAGGCCGTGGGCCGGACGCTCAAGCGTATCGCCCATGAGATCATCGAGCACAACAAGGGCACGAAGGACCTGGTCATCGTCGGCGTGCGCACGCGCGGGGCCTACCTGGCCGAGCGCCTGGCGGGGCTGATCGGCGAGATGGACGGCAGGACGCCGCCGGTGGGGGTCCTCGACATCACCCTGTACCGCGACGACTTGAGCTCGATCGCGCAGCAGCCGGTCGTGCACAAGACCGAGATGGACTTCGACATCGAGGACAAGAAGGTCGTCCTTGTCGACGACGTCCTCTACACGGGGCGCACGGTGCGCGCGGCTTTAGATGAGATCATCGATTTCGGCCGTCCGCAGTTCATCCAGCTGGCGGTCCTGGTCGACCGCGGCCACCGCGAGCTGCCCATCCGCGCCGATTATGTCGGCAAGAACATCCCCACCTCGACCAAGGAGACCGTGGAGGTGCGCCTGGCCGAGAGCGAGGGGATCGACGAGGTCGTTGTCTTAGAGAAGAGCGGATGAAGACGAAGAGCGCCTGGACGCGCAAGGACCTGGTGGGCCTGGAGCCCTTGACGCGCGAGGAACTGGGGACGGTCCTCGCGACGGCGGAGTCCTTTAAGGAGGTCATCGGCCGCACGGTGAAGAAGGTGCCGGCCCTGCGCGGCAAGACGGTCGTCAACCTTTTTTACGAGCCCTCGACGCGCACGCGCGTCTCCTTTGAGGTCGCGGCCAAGAGGCTCTCGGCGGACGTCATCAACATCGCGACCGAAGAGTCGAGCGTGCGCAAGGGCGAGACGCTCATCGACACGGGCCGCAACATCGAGGCGCTGAAGGTCGACATCATCGTCGTGCGCCACAACTGTTCCGGGGCGGCCGCGATGCTGGCGCGCCGCATGCGGGCGAGCGTCATCAACGCCGGCGACGGCTGGCATGAGCACCCCACCCAGGCCCTGCTCGACATGTTCACCCTGAAGGAGAAGCTCGGCCGCCTCGACGGCATCCGCGTGAGCATCGTCGGCGACATCGCGCACTCGCGCGTGGCGCGCTCGAACATCTGGGGGCTGACCCGGATGGGCGCCCAGGTGACCGTCTGCGCGCCGCCGCTCTTGATCCCGCCGGGGATCGAGCGCATGGGCGTGCGCGTGACGCACAAGATCGACGAGGCGCTGGACGGCGCGGACGCCATCAACGTCCTGCGCATGCAGTTCGAGCGCGACTCGGGCGACGCCTTCCCCCAGCAACTGGAGTACTTCAAGACCTACGGCATCACGGTGGAGCGGCTCAAGAAGGCGAAGAAGGAGATCCTGGTGATGCACCCGGGGCCGATCAACCGGGGCATCGAGATGGCCAGCGACGTGGCGGACGGCGTCCACTCCGTCATCCTCGAGCAGGTGACGAACGGCATCGCGGTGCGCATGGCGGTGCTCTTCCTCGTGGCGCAGGCCAACGAATTCATCGATCCGAAGGGCACATCGAAGAAATGAAGATATTGATCCGGCAGGGACGCGTGGTGGACCCGGCGAACGACACCGATGAGGTGCGCGACATCTTCATCGACAAGGGCGTCGTGGCCGAGAGCGCCCCGGAGATCAAGAAGGGCGCGGACACCGTCATCGAGGCGTCGGGGAAGATCGTCCTGCCCGGCTTGATCGACATGCACGTGCACCTGCGCGAGCCGGGCCGGGAAGACAAGGAGACGGTCGAGACGGGCACGCGGGCGGCGCTCTGCGGCGGCGTGACCACGGTCCTGGCCATGCCCAACACCGACCCGCCCATGGACAGCGTCGAGAACGTCCGCCGGCTGTCGGGCATCGTCAGGAAGACGGCGGCCGCGCGCGTCCTCATCAGCGGGGCGTTGACGCGGGCCCGCCGCGGCGAGGAACCGGTCGTGGTCCAGGAGCTCAAGAAGGCCGGCGTCGTGGCGCTGACCGACGACGGCGCGTCCGTGGACAATATCGAGGTGATGAAGGAGGTCCTGCTGCAGGCCAGGGAGGCGGGGTTGCTCGTCATCTGCCACTGCGAAGACAAGGCCCTCTCCGGCCGCGGGGTCGTCAACCTCGGGTATATGTCGACGTGCCTGGGCCTGCGCGGCATCCCCCGGGAGGCGGAGTCCAAGCGGGTCGAGCGCGATATCGAGATTTCCGGGATGACGGGCTGCCCGGTCCATATCGCCCACGTCAGCTGCCGCGAATCCGTCGACATCATCTGGCGGGCTAAGCAGAAGCAGATGCGTGTCACCGCCGAGACGGCGCCTCATTACTTTTCGTTGAGCGAGGAGGCCCTCGTCAATTATGACACGAATTTCAAGATCAACCCGCCGCTGCGCACGGTCGAAGACGTCGCGGCGATCCGCGGAGGCCTGAAGGACGGGGCGATCGACTGCATCGCCTCCGACCACGCCCCGCACACCGAGAACGAGAAGGAGATCGAATTCGACCGCGCGGCCTTCGGGGTCGTGGGCCTGGAGACCCAGCTCGCCGCGGGGGTGACGGAGCTCGTCGACAAGCGCGTCCTGACCTGGTCGCAGCTTGCGGAGAAGTTCTGTGTCAACCCCGCGAGGATCCTGGGCTGCGGCCGCGGCCACCTGAAGGTCGGCGCGCCGGCGGACGTCGTGGTCATCGACCCGGCGGCGTCCTGGACGGTGCGCGGGGAGGATTTCGCGTCCAAGTCGCGCAACAGCGCGTTCCTCGGACGCACGCTCAAGGGGCGCGTGACGCACACGATCCGCGACGGGCAGGTGGTCTTCACCTACGCCCCTGCCGCGGCTGCGTAACAGGACGACAAAAGGGCATGAAGTTCCTTTTGACGAGAGAGGTCGGGCGGCTGGCGCGCTGGCTGAGGATCCTGGGATACGACGCGCGCTATGAGTCTTCGGCGAACGCGTCGGCCTGCGTCTTGGCGGCGATCAAGGAAGACCGCGTGCTCGTCACGCGCGACCGGCGCCTCGGTCGGCGGCACGCCGGCACCATCGTGGGACTGGGTTGTGATGAGGTGAAGGCGCAGCTGCGCGAGCTGGGCCGGCAGCTGGGGTTGCGCTGGGACGCCTCCCGGATGTTCACGCGTTGCCTCGTGTGCAACAGGTCCCTTGAGGCGGTCGAGAAAGATTCCATCAAGGAGCGCGTACCGGAGTTCGTCTTCAAGACGCAGGAGCAGTTCCAGCAGTGCCCCGCCTGCCGCCGGGTCTACTGGCGCGGCACGCACTGGGGGCACGTGACACGGGTCTTGGAGGAGATCCAAAAAGGTTAGGGGTGTCATGGCATTTGTGGCGGACCTGCACATCCATTCGAAGTACAGCCGGGCGACGAGCAAGGACATGGACGTCGCCCACATCGCCGAGGGAGCGAAGATAAAGGGCATCGGCCTCATGGGGACGGGCGACTTCACCCACCACCTGTGGCTCGAGGAGCTCAAGTCAAAGCTGGAGCCGACGGACGAGGGTCTCTTCGTCCACGAGGGCGTGCACTTCATCCTCTCGGCCGAGGTCTCGAGCATCTACGGCAAGAACGGCCGCACCTACCGTATCCATAACGTGATCCTGGCCCCGTCGTTCAAGAGCGTGGACGCCATCAACCGGGCCCTGGGCGGCCTGGGCAATCTCGCCTCGGACGGACGGCCGATCCTGGGGCTCGACGCCGAGGAGCTGGCGAAGATCGTCTTCGACATCGACGAGAACTGCATGGTCATCCCGGCGCATTGCCTTGTGCCGGGCACGCATGTCCACACGGAAAAAGGCATCAAGGCCATTGAAGATATTTCGACCAGGGACCGCGTGTACACGCATGCCGGCAGATTCAGGAAAGTGACCCGGGCCCTGCAGAGAGACTATAAAGGCGATATCCTGCACATTAAGCCTTATTATTTCAGTCAAGGCGTTCGGGTGACGCCGGAACATCCTTTTTATGCCATCCGGACACAAAAGGATTGCCTTTCTCGAGGGAGTTTCTGCGCGCCGGGATGCGCCCACCTTCGCCAAAAGGGTTGTGCGAGGAAATTCTTTGGCCGTTACCGGCCGCAATGGGTTCAGGCGAAGGACTTACGCCTTTTCGATGTTCTCGTTTTTCCCCGCTTTAATGAAAAAGTCGTTGATAAAAAGAAACTTCAGATCCATAAATTCATCGCCGGAAATCTTATCCGCAGAAAAGAGAAAGTGGCGCATAAGGGGACGCGGCCCGTTTTTGTGAATAACGACATTGATGTGAACGGTGATTTTTGCAGGCTGGCAGGCTATTTTGTTTCCGAAGGCTATACGAACGGCAGAGACGCCGTTATGTTCTGCTTTTCGGATTCGGAAAAGAAATATGTGTCGGATGTCGTGAGATTAATGAAGAAGGTTTTTGATGTCGACCTATCCCACCGGCGGCTCAGGAAGGATCATAAGGGCGTAGAGTTGATTTTTTATTCCAAGGTGCTATGTCATGTATTCAGCGGCCTTTTTTACGCGGATATAAGGATCAAAAAAGCTCATACAAAATCTTTGCCTCCGTGGATGCTGGATCTGTCTTTTGACAAACAGGCGCAGGTCATCAAGGGATGGTGGCGCGGCGATAAAGGCTACACCACGTCGAAAATTTTAATGAACCAAATGAAAATTTTATTCTTGAGGCTCGGTATCCTGCCTTCCATCGGCTTGGATGCCGTGGCAAGCCACAAGAAACGCGGAAAACATTTTTTGGGCCTACGACAGATAAAGGCCAACCATGATATCTTTTATTTCAATAACCTTTCATTTTTTAAGGATACGTTCCGATTGTTGCGCGATAACGAATTTAAGAGGTTTCGAACAAAACGTTCGACCCGGCACGGCTGGCTGGATGGTTGCTACGCTTATCTACCCATCCGCGCTATCTTAAAGAGCGCCTTTAAAGGCAAGGTCTATAATCTGGAAGTACAAACGGATAATTCTTATGTGTGTGAGTTTGCCGCTGTTCACAACTGCTGGACGCCGTGGTTCAGCCTCTTCGGGTCCAACTCGGGCTTTGACCGCATCGAGGACTGCTTCGGCAAGCAGACGTCGAAGATCTTCGCGTTGGAAACAGGGCTCAGCTCGGATCCGGCGATGAATTGGCGGCTCTCCGCGCTGGACCGCTTCAGCCTGGTCTCCAACTCCGACTCGCACTCGCCGATGAAGATCGGCCGCGAGGCGAACGTCTTCGAGTGCCCCATGAGCTACTTCGCGGTCCGCGACGCCTTGCGCACGAAGGACAAGAAAAAATTCCTCTACACCATCGAATTTTTTCCGCAAGAGGGCAAGTACCACTTTGACGGCCACCGCGCGTGCGGGGTGCGGTTCTCGCCGCAGGAGTCCGTGCAGCACAAGGGCCGGTGCCCCAAGTGCGGCAAGCCCCTGACCATCGGCGTCATGAACCGCATCCACCAACTGGCGGACCGCGAGGAGGGGTTCGTGCCGGAAAACGCGATCCCGTACAAGAACCTCATTCCGCTCGACGAGATCATTGCCGACGCCAAGGGGGTCGGCAAGGGGAGCGTCGCCGTCGAGAAGGAGTTCCGCCAGATGATCGCGCGCTTCGGCACGGAGTTCGCCATCCTGACGCAGGT
>CAZDLS010000054.1:0-10805 GCA_964506425.1 uncultured Planctomycetia bacterium
CTGTGAAAGTACCCGTCGGCGTGCAGTTCGACCAGGGCGCAGGCAAGACGCTCCAGATCCGCGAGCGCCACCTCTTCAATAAGAAAAGACCGCGAATTCAGTGTGTCCTTCATGGTGTAGCTCTGCCAGGCCCGGTCCACCAAATACGCCTGCCCGGCGGCCAAAAGGGGTATCTGGGGCTCACAAGGCTGCACCAAAGGCTGCAACCTGCCGCAGTCATCTGCGGTCAGGCGGCCGCTCCCCAGGAAAAAAGGAACGGCGTACCACCGGTGGGGCCGGGACGAGAGGTCCTGCCTTAACTGCGCTTCGCGTAAATACAAAGGCTCTGGTTGGCCTGTTTTTATATAGCAGACCTGGGCCTCTGTGGATCCCTGCACGATGATGCTGCCTATGTTTTTGTTTTGTTTCCACAGGACCAGGCCATCGAACTCCCTGAGCGGCGGCGCCTGTCGGACCGGCGAGGAGGCGCCGGAGGCGGACCCCGCCGCCGCCGGCGAGGAGACACCGGAGGCGGACCCGCCTGAGGCGGAGGCGCCTTGTTCGGCAAGACCGGTCTTCCTCCGCCACAGCCCGAAGAAAGAACGAGAAGGAGCGCGCTCGACGCGCTCCGTGTCCCCTTTCACCTTCTCCGTGAGCTCGACAAAGTGCGTGGCCTGCAGGGCCGGCGGGGGTCCGGTCAAAACACCCCACTCGCTCAATACGACGCGTGGTTCCTTGGACAGCCGAGACAGGAAGCGGCGCCACGGCGAACGCCTGGCGAATAACCGGCTGTATTCGCGGATGATAACGCGGAGACTTTGGATATCCCGCTGTTCCCGGACAGGGGCGTTACCCGCATATCCAGAAACACCGATGTCAGCCCACCCCCGCGCGAGCAGCCAGGAGAAGCTGCGGACGTCGTATTTTCGGGCCGGTCGCGGCGCCGCGGACCTTTCCCCTAGATCCCCTAGATCCTCAAGCGGGTCCTCCAGCAAATTCGCCGCCCGGATCACGACCTGCCCCCACATCAACAGATCGGCTATCTCATCCTCGCTTTCTCCTTTGATGCGGAGCGTGGCAACGCCGAAATCGACCAAACCGATCCTGTTTTCATCCGGCAAGAAAAAGACCTCTTCAGACTTAAGATCACGATGGGCCACGCCCTTGATATGGAGCTCTGCGATGCCGCGGGCGATGCGTCCGATATCATCCGTCGCTGTCTGAGGACCAAAAGGAAGTTCCCTAAGCCTGAATTTTTCAAGACGCTCATAAAGAGAGTTCCCCGGCATGGCCGGCACGATCAGATAGGGCTGGCCCTGGAAACGGGACGCAGGGTCTGCGTCAACGACCCCATCGCCGGCGACGACAGGAACAGCCAGATGCACAAAACGCAGCAGACGCAGAGAACGAAGCAGCTCGATCTCCCTCTCGACCAACTCCCTGAAGCGCGGATAGGCCACCTTGACATAATATCGCGTTCCGTCAAAGTGCCCGCTCAAGACAACACCAAATTTCTTGTCCTTGACGATCTCGCAGCCCCTCAGGTCTTTTAGCGCTACGAACGGCGCGGCCGGCGAGGAGGCGCTGAAGGCGAACCCCACCGCCGCCGGCGAGGAGGCGCCGGAAGCGGTTCCGTCCCCTTCGGCAAGCGAAGAAACAACCTCGTTCTCGCGCGCCTTCTGCCAGGGGCGCACGGTCTGGGTGCCCCAGAACCAGTCGGACTCGGCTTCGTCATTCTGGTCCCGCAGATAGCCGCCGGTGGGCGAGAGGCCCCAGCGGCCGAAGACCTCGGCGCGGCCCGGGCACGCGACGCGCTGTTTGCCCGTGCACTCTAACTCACAGAAGTTGCACGGGACACGGTCCCGGCCGACCGGCCCCAAGCCGGCAACGGTCCGGTAATACCGGCACCCCTTACCGTTATCCCCCATCCCTTCGACGACACGGCCATCAGCGAACAAAAGGAGGCGCCCATTATCTTCCTCAAGAAAACCACCCCCTGTTCTCATGACTCTCCTTAAAGAAGCGCGGCTTAGCTCTCCTCTCCTCTTAAGCTGCATCATGCGACCTTCCAACGCGCACGTGTCACGACATTCACGCATAGAGAGGCCCAAGTCCCGGGCGATGATGCTTTGGACTATCCTGGCGTCGGTCAGACGATAAACGTGGTACCAGGAATACCCGCCATCGCACCGGACGGTGGCGCTTAAGATATCCTCGATACTCCTTCTCAGGCCGGCGCGGCGCGCCGACGCCGAGGAGACGACGCCGAAGTCGAACTCAACGGAGAGCCCCTTCATCTTTCCGGCGGCGTATTCACCCAAAGACCCCAGCTGCGGGACATGCGCGAAAAAGTCCGTGTCGTCCGGCGCGACTCGCCCCTTGAAGAGCGCGGCGACATCACCGCCGTCCCGATCAAAGACCTCATCATAGTCATGGTTGACGACATCGTCCCGCGTGAGGACCAAGAGCCCCGTCTCTTCAAGCGCACGGGTCTCCTCCAACCAGGGGAACGGACAGGCGTCTGCCTGAATAGAGGGAGCGCCGTCGCAGTGGTCGCACTGCGTGGGACAGCCGCGCATGGGTACGACCCAGAACGTATCCTCCCCCTCCATCGCTTCTTTCAACCTGGCGAGCCTGGCACTCGTCCAAAGCCGCTTAAACCAGCCGGCCCTGGGCGAACAAAGCATCTCAAGGACCTCTCGCAACTCCTGGCGCCCAAGGCCTGCCTCCAACCGGCTGCGCGCGTACGCGGCAACCGTCTTATTGTCCAGTTCAGGGACCCGGACCATCGGCGCCGCGTAATGCTCCAGCATCTCTAACCGTATCTTGATACCGGCCCGCAGAAACCCTCTCAAGTCATCGAAACAATCACGGTCCCCCGCCAAAAGGGTCTTCAGGAATGCCTGAAGGGTAAGATTTATGGCTTTAGCGTTCTTGATGAAGGCGGGGTAGTCGAACCTCTTCTGCTCCCGATCCAGGGACAACGGACCGAACTCTCCCCGGCGGGCGGCTTCGGACTTCTTCGCGGCGAGGTCTGGAACCTTCTCCACCAGGGACGACCGGATCCCTCCTCTTGACGAGAACGCCCGGACATGACGACAAGCAAGGGCGCGCGGCGCATCACCTCTGGCCAGACCCGCCCCTTGGACCTTCAGATGCCGGAGGACCGTCTCTCGGCTGCTATGAAGAAGACCGCCCTCTTCGAGCCGGGCGGCCGCCTGTCCGACCTCAATATGGGGGAGCCCCTGAGAAAACAGATCAAAGGTCACCGGATTCCAAAGCCCGAGCGGCGGACCGTGGATGCGGCCGGTCTCCTTGAGATACTGGGCGACAGCGGAAAGGTCGCTGCCGAACAAAATAAAGTCGCGCGCCGCCTGGGGCCTTTTCCTGTGGCTAAGGGCCTGGAAGAAAAACCGCGCGCTAAAGGAAACACGCTGACCGCTCCGGGAAGGGTCGACCGTCGGCGCGGCTGCCGCCTGAGGCGCCGCCGGCGAGCTGGCGAACGGGAACCGGTCGGCGTATTCGGCGGAGGCGACCGGGCGGCGGACAAGGCGGACGGTTTCCTGATGCTCTCGTATCTCGCGAAGGATGCGGCCTGCGCCCTTATCTCCGGCTGCGACAGCCCGCTTCAAGATCGTGATATCCTTGCGGCTCCTTCTCAAGATGAGCTTTCTCAGGACGCCGGCCCTATATGACTCACCGACACGGAGGCCTTCCCTCTTTAGCGCCCGGGTGACGAGATCAAAACCAAGCTTCTTCCCGTCACTCCTTAAGAGCTCTTCCCGCACGGCATGCCATAAGAGCTTACGGGCAGCCCCTTGATACACATAGCATATCTTCCTATCTCTGCTGGCCGGGTTCTTCTCCCAGTTCGTGATCCAATTGCCTTGATCGATCTTGGGCCATTCGGTATAGGCCTCGACAAAGGCCTCCACGTCCCATGCGCCGCTGCCTTTCATCCCCCCTTCGCTCAACGCAAGGTAGAGGCGGCGACCGTCAAAAAACTTCCTATAGTCATTTCCGCGCAGGTCACGGACGAGGCGTTCGACAAAAAGCTTGTGATACGGAGGCGGGTCGTGATGGTCGAGCCAGCGCTGGAAGGCCCGTCTCACGGGCAGACGTTCCTCTTGCGCCAGCGCGCTGATCTCCGTGGCGCGCAGCCACACCTGGCCGATCCCCCACTTGTGCGCCAGGACCCGGCCCCGGAACGGCTCCGCGAATATGTTGAAATCCGCCGGCGAGGACGCGCTCTGCACAAGGTCCGCCTCGGAAAGATCAACCATCGTCCCTCCGGACCTGTTTCGGGGTGGAGTGCGCCTCGACAGTAAGGCCCCCACCCGATATTCGACCAGGGCGGCGAGCCGCTGTTCTTCCCTGAGCCGGCGCAGGAGCCGAGCATACTGCTCCAACTCGATGTTCTGCAACCGGACCAGCATATGGTCCGCCGTCTCGCGCACGGGAGGAGAAACGAGCTTATACTTTTTCGCCAGGGAGACGAGGAGTTGCTTAGCTTGACCCATCATCTGCGGATCTTCACGCAAGACTTTGGCACGTATCAGGAAGACATACCTTCTGTCAAGCTGGCGCAGCCGCGCCAATAAAATCTTCAGCGGAACCCTGTCTACATGATTCTGTATCTCAGGACGCAGGGGAGCGGACATGGCGCCCACGCCCGTATGTTCCTCTGTGTCTTCCCGCGCCTCCTGCGCCCCGACAGGCGAACTGGCGCCCCGGGCCAGGAAGGCGCCCCGGTCAAAAGCCTTCTTCTCCAGGACGAGCGCAACGTGGCTGGCAGGATAATCGCCTCCGTCGGTCAAGGTCGTATCTTTCGACCACCTCTCGCGTAGATACGGCAAGAGGTAAAATTCGAGGTACGCGACCTTGAACGGGCCTTTGGCCAGGTCTAAAAGCTCACCGAAAGTGAAAGCGCCCAGGGTGGAGGCCATCTCGTGCTCCCAGGTGTCGGTGCCAAAGTAACGGTACTTCATGAGGAACTCATAGAGGATATTCTCGGGGAGGGCCAGCTCCGATTCCGTGTCAAAGCAAACCGCCAGGTCGCGGACCGGCCGGCCCGATGCAGGGTCATAGACGGTCACGGGCTGCGGCGCCCCTTCGGCAAGGTCCCTGTCTCCCTTAAAGCTGCGGACAAAATGGACAAAGGCCCGGCGCGTCTCGTCGTTCTCGAGCAGGACGTTGCGCATCCTGTCCGTCGGCCGCACCCCGTCGCGGATGATCAGGCGGCCGTTCGTCTTGAGCAAGGCCGCCAGCCTCGCGATAGAACGGAAGGCCGCTTCGGCCCCCTGTCCGCCATAGATCGAATGAAGCGTGGAACCCAGGACAACCGTATCAAAGTACCCCAGGTACGCGGCAGCATCTTCCCACTGCGAAACATCAGCCAAGAGGAACGTATGGTGCGGATACTTTTGTGAGGCGGCCGCGACATAGCGGGGGTCCCGGTCCACGCCGACGATCTTCGCCTTGGGGAACTTCTCGGTCAGGAGGGCCGTGAAGACCTCATCCCACAGCCCAACCTGGAGGATAGCGCCCTCCTTCTCCCGGACCCCCTCCTCCAGGACGCGCGCCTTGTCCGCGGCCGAGGCCCAGCTATACCACTGATAACGTGCCACGGTCTCCTCGGGGGTCGTGCCGATCTCAAAGTTGATGTCGAGCGCCGGCGCGGAGTGCGTGAGGCACCCCACGGATATGCGGTCCACCCCTGTCCGGGCGATGAGACCGACGGTTTCAAGGTTGACCCCGCCGGAGGCCTCCAGGAGCGGCGTGCCGTGAAGCCTGCGCTGGTCCGACTCGTGGACTATCCGGACCGCCTCGCGCATGTCCTCGAGGGACATGTTATCGAGCAGGATGCAGTCGATACCCAGGCCGAGCGCCTCTCTCAACTCAACCAAATCCCTGACTTCGACCTCCATAAACTTGCCCGGATACTTCGCCCGCGCCTGTTCGACGACCGCCGTGATGCGGTCCTTCGCCCTGCCTGCGAAGAGGGCCGCGCCGTCGATGTGATTGTCCTTGATGAGGAACTGGTCGTAAAGGCCGAAGCGATGATTCTTTCCGCCGCCGACGGCGACGGAATACTTTTCCAGGAGGCGCCAGCCGGGCAGGGTCTTGCGCGTGTCGAGGATCACGGCGCGCGTGCCCTCAACCTTTGCCACGAACTGCGCGGTGAGGGTCGCGATACCGGAGAGGCGCTGGACAAAGTTCAGCGCGACCCGCTCGGCGGTGAGGATGCTGCGCGTCCTGCCCTCGACGGTCAGGATGACGTCTCCGGCCTCCAGTCGCGCGCCGTCCTGCCTCTCGACCATCACCTTGAGCCGGCGGTCCACCTTTTGAAAAACACGACGCGCGACATCGACCCCCGCGAGCACGCCGTCCTTCTGGACTCGCATCGTGGCCTGGGTGCGCGCCCTCGCGGGTATGGTCGCGCGCGACGTCACGTCCCCGCTGCCGACGTCTTCCCTGAGCGCCGCGCGGATGAGCCATCCCGCCTCGTACCATCTCCGTAGCGCCGCCCATTTCTGAGCGAGCTTTTGCGTAAGGCCGCTGCCGGCCGGAGAGGAGGCGACATTCAACTCATAGCTCATAGCTCCTAGCGCATAAGCAAGACCTTTCGGGTCCGATAGGTCCGATCTAATAGGCCGGACCTCGGAGATGCCGGACATGAGTGAGGCTAAGCCTCGCTCAATGAAGTCTTGCGCTGCGGCAGGAGATGAGACGGCTTCCGTTTCTTCCTTATCGCCCGTCGGCAGATACATAAAAGCGTCCATGACATCGGCGAGCGCGTAGCAAGAAGGGATCCGGAAAAAGATGCTCTTGAGGGTATCCCGGGGGCCGGTCAAAGGCACCCTCCCGATAAAGGTCGTATCCAGATCCGCAAGGATGAAGTGTCCCATCCGCAGCCCTGAAGACAAGACCGCCTCGACCACGTCGTTCTCGACGAGGGTCCGAAACTTCCCCGTCTTCCTGTCAAAATCCATGCGGAAGGGATCGACGGCATAAAAAGAGTACGTCTGACCGGAATAGGCCTTCCTTAAAAGATACAAGAGCGACGGGCTCGGCGCGTCCGCATCGATGTTCTCAAAGTAACCCGTATGCAACCTCCCACCGTAGATGAAGATGCGGGCGTCCGGATCGTCCTCGATGTATGGCTTCATGAACGCCGCCATATCTCCATCGTGTTCTACGGCGGTCAAAGGATCAAATTCGCGGATATCGAAAGGAACGACGTTGACGTTGCGGCCTGCCATGGCCAGCCGCCGAGCCGCGGCCACGATGGGCGCGTAGATAAGGGCATTGTCAAGGACCTCCCGCTCCTTTTGCCCTGTCTTCACGTAGGCGTCGATGTCGTCCTTGTAACGAGCCAAGATCTCGACGCCAAGAAAGATCTTTGCCCTGGGATATCTGTCAAGATGCGTCTCCAAGGCTTTCAGGTAATAGATCATGGCGTTGCAGGAAAGGTGGCCTTCGCCGACCGCGACGATGCGGCGCTCCTCCAGTGTTGCGGCGATAAAACCAACTATGTCATCGATCCGGCGGCGGGCGACGGCGTCCAAGAGAAGGGCTGGGCGCGAAACGCCGGCGTCCTCGCGCCGGCGGGAGCACCCTCCCAAAGAAAGAAGCCCAGCGGCGAAAGGCAGGGTGGAGGAGACAAATCTCCGCCTCGTCATCCCGGCGACAGACGTCTGTGCCGCAGGGGAAGAGGCGCCGGGGCGGCGGCCGGGCCTGTTGACGCCAAGCTCTGTCAACCAGCCAAGGGCCTCCTGGATGACCTCTTGTTCATGGGCTTGCATTTTCTCGTCCTTACCAAACCTCCTGCCGAGTTCCTGCGACGTCTGTGCCCATTTCTCCCGGGCGCCTTCGATGTCGCCCTGAAGCGCTAAGGCGACAACGGGCTTGAAGAAGGACCACGCCTGCGGCATCCTTGCGGGCAGATCCTGCCGCTCCTCCGGAAGGACGAGGGTCCCTTTCGCCGGAAGCGGCTTCGCAGGAGCCGCTTCCGCGATACGGGACGCGAGCTCTTCACGCAAAACCCGGATAGTCTGCGCGGCAAGAACGATCATCCCCGGCGGCGCGATCGATACTGAATTTAATACCTCTTCCTGCTCATCAACGAGTTTATCCAATTCCTCTAATTTTTCCTTTGTCTGCGCGTCCGGCAACCAGTCCTTGATGACGTCAAGATCACCGAGGACGCCCTCGATGGCTTCTCTCCCCTGACGCAGTTCTTTATCTCGCGGTCTGGCCGGGCCCCTGCCGGACCTCTTGTCCGGCCTACGCCCGGTTTCCGGTTCCTGCGGCGCGCCAGAATCCACCGGCCCCTCCTGTCTCCCCCTATCCTCTGGAGCCGGGACAGTATGTTTCCTCTGCCTTCCCTCCTGTTCCTCTCTCCAATCCTTTATATGTTGAGCGCGCGTGCGCATCTCCGTGATGACGGCAGGCGCCCTTTTCTCTCTGATCTTATCCAAAACTGCCGGCTCGACCTTAGCAGACGGGGCCACGGCCCCCTCCAATGCGGTGCCATAAGCCTCTGCGTCGATAAAGCGCGCTGGGTCGACCTGGTCCAGGGCTTTGAGGCTCTGGCGGAGAGCTGCTTCCCTCTCGGCCAGCAGAGACCTTAAACCGGTGAGTTGGGATTCAACGGCATTCAAAGCCTCTCGCCGCGCGGCCCATCCCGTTATAAGCCCCTCCAGGCGTTTGTGCCTGAGAGACACCCTCTGTTGCCGGATCTTCTCCTGCCTCTCAAGCTCTTGTCTTCTCAACAATTCTTGATTTCTGCGAAGCTCGGACTCTTCGGAGATTTTCTGCATCCTGTCAAGCGTCTCTCCCGAGGCCTGGAGGGCTGTTGCGATGACCTGCGACTGCTCTTCGAAAAGAGACTCTGCGGCGGCGAGCGATGCCTTACAAGCTTCCCGTCGACTCTTCACCCTTCCCCACGCGCTCTCCACCTCGGCCATCGCCCCCTCCGCTTGCTGCTTAAGCTCCTGACGCTCTTCGGCTTTTTTCCGGGCAGCTTCCCTCAATTGCGACTCCCTCAAGAGATTGCTTTGCTCGACCAGGTGACGTTGGATCCGTTGTTCTCCTTCCCGTCGAAATGCCTTCAATCTGCCCCGGGCTGCTTTTTTCACGGCAGCCGGGAGAGCGTCCGCTATCTCCTGCAGTCTCTCCTGAAGATCTTGCGCATCGGTCATCTCGGGCAAGGCGTCGCTAAGCGCCTGCAGCTGACCCTCCAATAGCGCCATCTGAGCGTCAAGAGCCTTCTGCTCTTCCCTGATCTTGTATTGGGCGTGACGTCGCGCCTCTTTAGCAGCGTGGTCCGCATCGCGCTTCTTAAAATATATGGTCGCTCGTTCCAAGAAACCATCGATCTGGGCCGCGACCTCAGCATCATTAAGATTTAATCCAATAGGGACGAGCTGCCTGAGGGCTGCGCGGACCGCTTCAACATCCTCGTAGGGCGCCGGATCAAGCTTTTTCAAGATCTTATGGAAGGATTTGAGCAACTCTTTGCGCTTTTTCTCCGCTTGCCTTGCCGCCTTTTTCGCCTGCGCGGCCTCAGCAGCCCGGACCCTCTTTTTGACATCCCCCATAAAGGTATATCTCTGAACCGCCTTGCGGGCGAACAGATAAAAAAGGAGCGTCACGCCGAACGCGACCCAATTATTGGCCAGATATTTAAACGCCAGATAGCCGACCACGGCCGATGCTCCGAGGTACACCGGAATAAGCCACAAGCCTCTTGAGGAGCCGACCCACTCGTTCAAAAGCTCGCTGGATGTCTTGCTGACATATTTTGATTTTTCCTTGGCGTTTTCCTTCGACGTCGGCTGGGCGCTAGGGCGCTTTCGACGGCCGGAGGAGCGGGCAGGGGAGGAAACGCTGGCCTCTACGGGCGCCACGAAACGCAGCTGCGCAAGGAAGTCGGTAGAAACATCCCCCTCCTGGAAGGTCTCGCCGGCCCGGCTGCCTGCCACGACATGACGATAACCGCGGGAGTAAAGATCAAAGCGCACATCTTTAAAGTACTCTTCAGCGAGCTGCCCGCTGGCAAAGATCCCGCGTCCTGACGGAATGGTCCCGTCATGAGGCGCGTCGATCTTGGCGACCTGCCGTAAGAAATCGCAACCCACGCCGTTGTCCCGCACAAAGATCTCGACGAATACCGAGGTCTTGCCGGGTTTGATCCGTGCTCCAAAGACGCCAAAGATGTCCCTGGAGAGGTCCTCTGCCCCCTCCGGCCCCCTGGCGTGCCTGGCGATGTTGATACCCAGGTCGGAAAAGATATAGTAAAGGGCGACGTCCGCATCGTGGGATACACCGACGGCGTGCAACCGGGCTATCGCGCTCTCCCTGACCCGGGATATACCCCGATCGACCTCATCCCACGCCGCCGTGTCTCCGGGGACCGGCGTCCTGATCAACTCCGCGTAAAAGCCGTTAATGGAAGTCTTCATCTTCTGGATCAGTGCGGCGGCCTTTCGGTGGTCTCCAGTGTCCACGAAGGCGAACAGGTCGGCCAACAAGGACTTCTCGATCGACCTCTTTTCCTGGGCGGCGTTAGCAGGAACATAGCTCTGGCCCTTGAGCGCCTTAAGGCGTCCGATGGTCTCTCTGCGCGCCTTCGCATACGGGCACCCATTACTCTTTTTCGCGCGAGGACAGTAACCGCCGCACCCCTGCTGGGCATCGCGCCATTCCTGCATCAATTCCTTCCAAAGCAAAAGATCAAAACCCTGCTCTTGGAACAAAAGCCCTGCGGCATGGACCAGGAACTTCTGGAAGCCGAACCAGCACGTCTTCTGCTCAAGGGCCAT
>CAZDLS010000055.1:0-10753 GCA_964506425.1 uncultured Planctomycetia bacterium
AGCGGGAGATGGATTTTGGCCTGCCGGCGCACTCGGCGATGCTGATACAGATGGACATCGAACCTGAAAAAGCCGAATAGAACGTGAATAAGTTGGATAGGACATGAAAAGGCCGAATAGGTTTTTGAGATTTTTCGGCGGCGGCATCCTGGGGGTTGTCGTCTTCGTGCTCGCGGGGGCTGGGCTCTATGCCGGCCGCGTCGCGGGAGAGAAGATCATCAACCTTCTTGATTTCAGGAATCGGAAAGAGAGAGTTGATTATTCTTTTTTGAAGCGGAACTTCGCGCTCGGTTTTGAGAGGGACAAGGAGTTGAAGGTCTTCGACGCGCGCCAGGCGGCCATGAAGCAGTCCATGGAGCACGCGACCGAGGGCAATCACTCTTTATGGGTGGAGATCCCGGCGGGTCGCAGTTATCCGGGGATCGCGACAGAGGTCTATGGCAAGGATTGCTTTGACTGGTCGGACATGGAGGAGTTCACGTTCGACGTCTATAACGAGATAGCGATACCGGCGCATATCACGATAAAGATAAAGAGCGGCCGCAACGACCCCAAAAAACAGTACGAGACGGGCGTCGATCTGCCGGCGCAGCAGACGGGCCGTGTCAAGATCAGCCGCCGGGAGCTGGAGAGCGTCCTGGACCTTGAGTGCATCTCGGCCATCAACATCTTCATGCAGGACCCGCGGACGACGTTTTACCTGTATTTCGACAATTTCATGGTGAAGAGGCGTTAAAAAGGATTTTTGTAATCACTAACCATTTACAGCGCAAATAGTTAAATCTAATACCGATAATTTAACTTGCAAAATTAAATTATCGGTGTATACTTGTCCTACCATGCAATATATCGAGAGAATTTTAACTTCCACCATAAACAAGGCATTATCTTCTTTTCCGGCAATCGTTTTGACCGGGCCGAGGCAATCCGGAAAGACGACGTTATTGAGGATGCTTCTTGGGGACAGTCATGCCTACGTGTCTCTGGAGGACCCGGATACTCGATCGCGCGCCCGGGAAGACTGCCGTTCGTTCCTTGGCCAGCACAAGCCGCCGGTCGTCATTGATGAGATCCAGTATGTCCCTGAGCTCCTGCCCTACATAAAGACGGCGATCGACAACGATCGCAGAGGTGGGCAGTGGGTCCTGACGGGTTCGCAGAATTTCGTCCTCATGCAGGGTGTCAGCGAGTCTTTGGCCGGCCGGGCAGCCATCTTATCTCTCATGCCGTTTTCGCTGCCGGAGAGATTGGGAAGGGCCGCTCAGGCATTGGATATGCGGTCTTGGCTGGTCCGTGCGGCGGACGGACAACAGCAAGAGGGCGTTCGCGTGCCGGACATCTCGGATCTCTTACTGAGAGGTAATTACCCGCTGCCTGCAAGCGACCCGGGTGTCGACAGAGAGCTATGGGTCGGTTCCTATATCGCCACGTACCTGGAGCGCGATATCCGCAATCTCGCGCACGTGGGTGATCTGGGCGATTTTGAGAGATTCCTGCGCATGTGCGCCGTCCGGTCGGGGCAGATCCTGAATCTTTCGGAATTGGGCCGCGACACCGGCGTGTCCGTGACGACGGTCAAGCGCTGGATCTCGCTGCTGGAGACGGGGTATCAGGTTTTTCTTCTTCCGCCGTATTTCAGCAATATCGGCAAGCGTCTGATCAAGAGCCCCAAGCTTTATTTTTCGGACACGGCGCTGGTGTGTTATCTTTTGGGGTTGAACCGGCCGGAGGTCCTGCTCAACAGCCCTCACTTCGCGCACATTTTTGAGACGTTCGTCGTGACGGAGTTCCGCAAGAGATCCCTTCATTTCGGCCAGATGCCGTCCATGTATTATTTCAGGACGCAGGACGGCCTCGAGGCCGACCTTCTCATCGATATCGACGGCAAGATGAACGTGTTTGAGATCAAGAGCGCGGCGACCATCACGCCTTCCCATGCGGCCGCGCTCAAGCGCGTCGCAAGGTTGTTCAAGTCATCCTCCGGATTGGCCGCGATCATTTCCCGCTCCCCCGGGAGCTTCGTCCTTTCGGCCGATACGCGCAATATATGCTGGCAGGACGCCTTGTCGGCGTAACGCAGGAGATCATGGCGAGCGAAAAGATCAAATACGAGATAGACCCACATAACCGGCTGGTCCTGTTGGGCCCGGCGGGCCTGCGCGAGGTGCTGGACGGTCGCTTCAAGACGACCAACAAGAACCAGCTCGTGTACCACGTCAAGCGGCCGGTGGGCAGGGACACGCCTCAGCAGATACGCTTTAAGGGGAAGTGGGGGCTGGATGCGCAGCACCGCCTCGTCCTGACGCTGGATAAGTGGTACGACCAGATCGCGGGCAACAAATTGACGTTGCAGACGCAGCTCTTGGACGTCCGGGACAACGAGGTCGTTTTCACGGTGACGACAAGAAATGAAGGAGGAAACCAGACGATCTCGCTCTTGCGGCTCGGCGGCATCTGGCAGGCGGATGACGCGAACCGGCTCTGCTTCCAGGTCGAGGAGAACGAGGGGGCCCTTAAGCTGAAAGGGGAGTGGCGGCTCAACAAGAGGCACGAGATCGAATACGATTTTGAAAAAATGCCTTCGGGGAAGATAAAGAAGGTCATCGCGTTCAAGGGGTTTTGGGAGATCGGTGACCGCCATAAGCTCAGATATGTGCTTAACCGTGTCATCGGCTCCGGGTTTGATCTCAAGGCGGAGCTCGAGAGCGTGCTCGCCGACCGCATCAAGTACTCCGTCGGCATCGGGGCCAACCCCCGCAAGAAGACACTTACCCTGTTCGGCTCCTGGAAGCTGGACCGCAGGTTTGGGCTGGGTTTCGAGGTGACGCGCGGTGAGCGCCGCGTCGAGAGGATCGCTTTCGGCGCCAAGGCAAGGGTCACGGACAAAGACGACATCGAGCTCAAGCTGAGGACCACGGACGGCCGGGACCTGGGCGCCGAGCTGGTCCTGAGCCGGAGCCTGCTCGATACGCAGACGTACCTGCGTCTGGTCAAAGAGGCCGTCGGCGGCGGCGTCTTCATCGGCACCGGCCGACGTTTCTGAATATTCGCGACAATACTTGACATATCGTAAAATATACTGTATATTTTAAGATGATGAGCGAAAAAATACAGAAGTTTAGACAATTAAGGCGTTTTTTGCCAGAAAAAACATCAAAAAGAGTCGTTTTATTGACCGGAGCGCGCCAGACCGGAAAAACGACCCTTGCGAAGGACTTTTATCCGGACCTGAACTATGTGAACCTTGATTCTCCTGAGATTCGCGACTCAGTCCGGCATATCCATTCTGCCGTCTGGGGTCGTGAGGTGGGGGCGGCCGTCATTGACGAGGCCCAGAAGGAGCCGCAGGTTTTTGAAAAGATCAAATACGCCTTTGATGAAGGGGCGGTGTCTTTTAGCGTGCTTTTGGGGTCCAGCCAGATCCTCTTATTGAAAAAGGTGCGCGAGTCCTTGGCGGGCCGGGTTGCCATTTTTGAGCTCTGGCCCTTGATGATGAGTGAAATGATCGGTTCACAGCCGCCGTTGTTTGATCGTGTTTTGGCGGGTAAGAACATCGCCGCCGCTCTTGCCGACGCGGCATCCGTTTTGCTGGGAGGGGAAGAAGCGCGGCGCAAGGAAGCAGAGTCCTACCTATTGTCGTGGGGCGGGATGCCGGCCTTGTTGCCGTTGTCCGGAGAGGACCGCTGGCGCTGGCTCAAAGATTATGAATACACCTATCTGGAAAGGGATCTGGGCGATCTCGCGCGCCTGGATGATCTGGAGCCGTTCAGGAAGTTCCAGAAGCTGTCCGCGCTGCGCTCGGCGGGGTTGTTGAAGTATTCGGAGTTGGCGCGCGACGCCGGCGTCAGCGTGGATACGGCCAAGCGGTATCTCGAATATCTCCGTCTTTCGTATCAGGTCGTGCTCCTTCAGCCCTTTTATCGGAACCTCACGAGCTCCGTCGTCAAGACGCCCAAGTCGTACTGGCTGGACATCGGGTTGCTGCGCCAGTTAACGGGTTACCGCGGTCAGATGACGGGGGAGATCTATGAGACGTTCGTCGTCGGCGAATGCGCGAAGTGGATCAAGACGTGCGGCCGGCGCGCGGATATCTATTTTTACAGAACGCGTTCGGGTCTGGAGCTGGACCTTTTGGTCCAGCTGGAGAACGGCATTTTTGGCGTGGAGATCAAGGGGCGTCGTCAGGTCGTTTCCTCAGATCTTCGGCCGCTCAGGGAAGTCGCGCGGGGATTGGGCGGGGAGTGGCTGGGGGGATTGGTCGTATATCAGGGGAATGAGATCAGGCTGCTATCGGACGACATCTGGGCCGTGCCTTCCTGGCGGCTTTTCACGCCGTAAAATTCGGGACTCGCCCGGCCGGAGGAAACAAACTAATTAGGAGCACGTCCCGAACGGGTAAAACTGATCAGGAATGCATTCCGGACTGGACGGGTCGCGCCCGACAGTTTCTGCCAAATATAGATAATTAACAAAATTGTTAATTATCTATATTTGAGATGATGTACGCTGAGCTTAAGCCCTTAGCCTCGAAAGTCTTCTTCGCGGTCCGCGTTCTGTGAGAAAGTACCCAGTAACTTATTGCCGTTATGCGAGTTGTGAGGAGTGTCCCCTTGGTGGTGTTGATGTATCATCGGGTCAATGACGCGTTGGAGCCCGGGGAGTGGGTGGTGTCCGTGGAGCGGTTCCGGCGGCAGATGGAGTTGGTTGCCGGCCGGGCGGGGCAGGTTCTCGTCACGCTGGACGACGGGTATCGGGACAACTATCTGTTCGCGTATCCGGTTTTGAAGGAATTCGGGCTCAAGGCGACGATATTTCTGATCACCGATCACATCGGCACGGACCATAAGCAGGAGCGGTACAAGGATGTTCCGTGGCAGCGAGATTACCTGGACCTCAAGGAGGTTCGCGAGATGGCGATGAACGGCATCTCTTTCGGCGCGCACACGGCGACCCATCCGCACCTGTTGGACCTCGACGTCGAAGAGGCGGAGAATGAGATCGTCTCCTCGAGGGATTTTTTGCGGCGGGAGCTGGGAGTCGGGCTGCCGCCGTTCTGTTATCCTTACGGCGAGTTTGATGATACGATAAAGCGCATCGTGAAAGAGGCGGGGTTTTCGTGCGCCTACACGATCAGGCCCGGCGCGTATCGGCCGGGAGACGACATGTTTGAGATACCGCGCATAGGCATCGAGGGGACAGACAGCCTTGAGCGGTTCACGGAGAAGCTCCATGCCGTATAACAGCGTGCCCATCTTGCTCTACCACGAGGTCCACGCGGACAACGCGGAGCCCAAGGACAATTTTTCGGTCAGCGGGACGGAGTTCAAGAGGCAAATAGAGTACCTGCATCATAACGGTTATGCCGGGGTGTCGCTGGCAAAGTTCCTCAAAAAAGAGGAAGACACGCGCAAGAAGGTCATCCTCACCTTTGACGACGGGGACATCAGCAACCACGAGATCGCGGCGCCGGTCCTGAGAGAGGCGGGCTTCACGGCGACCTTCTTCATCACGGTCAACGATATCGGCAAGGACGGCAGGATGCCGTGGGAGAAGGTCTATGAGTTGAGCCGTCAGGGGATGGACGTGGGCTCGCACGCCATGACGCACGCCTTTCTGCCGTCGATGAGCAATTACGCGCTCTTGAACGAGCTCCTCTTGTCCAAGCAGGTCCTCGAGAAGTACATCCGCAAGCGGGTGGATTTTCTTTCGGTCCCCCACGGGTTCTATAATAAGAACATCCTCGACATCGCGCGCGACGTCGGGTTCAGGGCGGCCTGCGTGTCGGACGCCGGATACAATGATTTTCTCGACGAGGGCGTCTTTTGCCTCCAGCGCTTCACGATGCGCCACAGTTACTCCTTGAGCGCGTTCCGCTCGATCGTCTCGGGTTCTCCCCAGCTCGACGTCGTCGCCGCGGAGAACACGCGGACCTTCCTGAGAAAGGTATTGGGGTATCAGTTCTACGACAGGCTGCGCTCTTTTGCCCGGCGAAGATGATATTTTTATTCTTCCTGAGTCTCGGCGTCATCGCTTACACCTACGCCGGCTATCCCTTGTTGCTGGCGTTGTGGGCGGCCTTCGGCCGCAGGCCCGTCAAAAAGGTCATCGACTACGAGCCCAGGGTGGCCGTGTTCATCTCGGCGTACAACGAAGAGGACACGATCCGGCGGCGCGTGGAGAACCTCTTGTCGCTGGACTATCCGCGCAAGAAGCTCGAGATCTTCATCGGTAACGACGGCTCGACGGACGACACGTACCGGATCATCCGCGAGCTTTCACAGAGGGAGAACATCCGGTATGCCGTGTCTTTTCTCCGCCGGGGCAAGCCCGCGATGCTCAACAAGATGATCAAGGAGTCCGAGGCCGAGATCTACGTCTTTGCGGACGCGCGCCAGACCTTTGACCGCTTTGCCGTCCGGGAGCTCGTGCGTTGTTTCGGGGACGCGGACGTGGGGGCGGTGAGCGGCGAGCTGGTGATCGAGGACCAGGAGACCGGCGCCGGCAAGGGGATGGGGATGTACTGGGCGTATGAGAAGGCGCTGCGGCGCATGGAGAGCGCGGTCGGCTCGATGCTCGGCGCCACGGGCGCCATCTACGCGGTGCGCGCCAAGAACTTCATCTATTTTCCGGAGGACATCATTCTCGACGACGTCTTCCAGCCGCTGCGCGTGGTCTTGCAGGACAAGCGCGCCATCCTGGAGCCGGCCGCCAAGGCGTACGACAGGGTCTCGGCGACGACGCAGAAGGAGTTCCTGCGCAAGGTCAGGACGCTGGCGGGCAACTTTCAGATATTCTCCTTGATGCCGGGCCTCTTTCGGCCGGGCCAAAGCCCGGTCGCCTTTCAGCTCTTCTCGCATAAGTTCCTGCGCCTGCTGGTGCCGTATTTCCTGCTTTTGCTCTTTTTGTCGAATATTTTCTGCCTTGTAGTCAGCCCGTGGTTCACTTTGGCACTTATCTTGCAGGTATTGTTTTACGTATCGGCCCTCTTGGGGTATGCTATGGAAAAGGCAGGGGCGCCCTTGAAGGGGGTCTTGAGGTTTTTCCTGGTACCGTACGAGTTTTGTTCGTTGAACCTCGCGGCCGTCGCGGCGTTCCAGAGTCATATATCAGGAAAGGCGGCGGTTGCGTGGGAAAAGTAGCAGACACCATGGTTAATAATTGTATGGACAATTCCAGAAATATATGTAAAATGGAATTATGTATTCCAGATTAATAGAGCCCCCCAAAGATAAAAGTTTCTTTTTGTTCGGCCCCCGCGGTACGGGTAAAACGACTTGGGTCAGATCAAAATTTACCAAGGCGCTTTATTTAGACCTTCTTGAAGCGGAGCTTTTCAATGATCTTCTGGCCAATCCTCAAAGGCTGGGAAACTTTATACCAAAGAATTTTAACGATTGGGTTATTATAGATGAAGTCCAAAGGATCCCGGAACTTTTAAATGAAATTCATCGACTGATCGAAAAAAGTAAGCATAAATTCATTCTAACAGGCTCTAGCGCTCGAAAGATAAGAAGAAAAGGAATAAACTTACTGGCCGGGCGCGCTTTATCATATCGTCTTTATCCGCTTACGGCTGTGGAGCTCGGAAAGGATTTTGATCTCGATCATTCGCTGAGCTACGGCCAGCTCCCTTGTGTTTATACCGAAGAAAACCCCAAGGCTTATCTGGAAAGCTATGTTAAAACTTATCTTGAAGAAGAAGTGCAGCAGGAAGGATTTACCAGAAACTTAGGCGCATTTTCCAGATTTTTAGAAGCAGCCAGTTTTTCGCAAGGGTCGGTATTAAATATTTCATCAGTGGCGCGTGATTGTAGCGTTGAGCGGAAAGTCGTTGAAAATTATTTCACGATATTAGAAGATCTTTTAATAGCCTATAGGATCCCTGTTTTTGCGAAAAGGGCTAAAAGGCGCCTGGTAGCCCATCCAAAATTTTATTTCTTTGACGTCGGGCTTTATCGCGCATTAAGGCCGAAAGGCCCTCTCGACATACCGGAAGAGATCGGAGGGCATGCTTTTGAAACACTTTTTCTGCAAGAGTTGGAAGCGATAAATAAATATTTGAGGCTGGATTACGATATATTTTATTGGATGACGTCCAACAATATGGAAGTAGATTTTGTGCTGTACGGAGATAAAGGCATTAAGGCTTTTGAGATTAAACGGACAGGCAAGATATCGAGTTCAATGTTAAAAGGATTAAAGGCTTTTCAGAAAGATTATCCCGGCGCTAGAATGTATTTTATTTATGGCGGAGAACGCGTCTTACGAGAAGGCGATATTGAAATCCTCCCCATAAGAAATGCCTTAAAAGACCTTTCTGATATATTGTCCCATTAGCTTTCCAAGGGCTCTTTCAGCTCAAGGTGTGGAAATAGGGATTTCGTCGGGGGGATCGAGAGGAGTTTGAGCCTTCATGAGAAAAAAGATCGATATTTCCATGTTTAACGCGAATCACGTGCGGGCGGCGGTCATCACGCTCCTGCTCCTCGCCATCTACAGCCCGACGATAAGCTGGATGGTGGACCGCTGGAACGCGCACGATTCGTATTACAGCCACGGGTTCCTCGTGCCGTTCGTCTCGCTCTACGTCTTGTGGACCAAGCGCGTCCGGCTGAGCAGGATGAAGCTCAAGCCGGCGGCATGGGGGGTGGGAGTGATCATCGGAGGCCTGGTCCTGCATCTGGCGAGCGCGCTCCTTCGGGTCTACTTCACGTCGGCCTTTTCCATGATCCCCGTCATCGCGGGGCTCATCATCTACTTCTGCGGCGTTGCCATTTTCAAGGAGACGCTCTTTGCGGTCCTCTTTCTGGCTTTCATGATGCCCTTGCCGCTCGTGACGATCGTGGGGATCACCTTCAAGATGAAGTTGTTCGCGGCCTACTGGGCCAACAAGGTCATCAACGCCATGGGGATCCGCGCCGTCCTCGACGGCAGCGTCATCCGGATGCGCCATACCCATGTCATCGTCGAGGATGTGTGCAGCGGCCTGCGGTCGCTCATCTCCCTGCTGGCGCTGGGGACGATCATCGCGTACTTAAGCGCGAAGCTCACCCGCCTTAAAAAGGTGATCGTCTTTTTTGCCGCGGGCGTGATGGCGATCCTGGCCAACGTCGTGCGCATCGTTTTCATGGCGGTGACGAGCGAGGTCTGGGGCGCGAAGTTCACCGAGGGCCCCATGCACACGCTCTCCGGGTTGCTCGTCTTTGCCGTCGCGTTCGCCGGCCTGATGATCGTCGTCAAGGAGATAGAGTGATGGGCCAGAAGAGATTTATCATAACGGTCTTCATCCTGGTCGCGGCGATGGCCCTCTCCGTGCCGCTCTTCATGAGCGTGCCTTCGTCCAAGGATGAGCCGCAGGTGGCGCGCCTGCCGATGCAGATCGGCGATTGGGCCGGCAGGGACCTTGCCATTGATGAATTTGCTTACGAGATCCTTGAGACGAAGAACCTGATCCTGCGCGAATACAGCCGCGGCAACGATAAGGTGTACGTGTATATCATCTATTCGACGGATAACCGCAAGGTCTCCCATCCTCCGGAGGTATGTTTTGAGGGGGGAGGCATCACGGTCACGGAAAAGGAAAAATTCACGCTGGAGCTGGCAGACGGCCGGACAGCGAACGCCAACAGCCTGAAGGTCGAAAAGGACGGTCTTGTGAACATAGTGTACTATCTTTACAAGGCGGGCGGTTACTATACGGATAATTACCTCAACCAACAGTTGCACGTGTCGTTAGCGCGTCTTCGCTTCAAGAACTTCTCGAGCGCCATGATCCGCCTCTCCGCAGAGATCAAGGGGGAAGACGGTGAACGCACCGAGAAAAACCTTCGCGAGTTCTTCAAGGCTATTTCCGCGCACTTCGCCGCCATTATCCCCTAATATCCCCTGGGTCAGCCGAAACTCCTCTCCTGATAAGTTTCGCTTCGAAGCCGGATCCTCTCTCAAAAGTGTCGCCTGCCGGCAACAAAGGTGTTGTTGAGGCAAAATATTGCAACTCCTTTTGTTTTAATTAGATACGGCTATATGTTGGATTAGGGAACAAGAAGATCCGGCCGGATTGAGGGAATTTTCTAAAAATTCGTTAATAGATAAAACGTAACTTATTCGAAAGCAATAGGTTATAAAACTAAATAAATTTTTTCCAAAACTTTTGTATTTGGCACGGGCCCTGCATATTTATACTCTTGCCGGTACTTTAGACACTTTTTAAAAATGTCAAAATTCATCAGAGAATTCAAATTTTTTTCCTGGAAAAAGAAAGCGCTTTCCGTGCTTGTTTTGGTGGCGGTGGGCTCGCTGGCGGTGTTGCTGACCGCCTATGCTCAGCCGTTGGCCAAGGGAGCGGGCGAGACCGTTAATCCCAACGTGGCCCTGGTGGCCTCGCAGGCGCATTACGATACGACCGACCGCGGCAGGGCCCCTGAGCCCAGCACCATGGTCCTGATGGGTTCGGGCTTCCTGGCGGCCCTGGTGCGCTTTGCGCGTCGCAGGTTCGCGGAGTTCAAGCGCGGTTTTGATATTGTAGTTTCCATCCTCAGCCTTATTATCACCCTTCCAGTTCTTCTGGCGGCTATGGCGCTCATCAAGATGACCACGCCTGGCACCGTCTTCTATCTTCAAAAGCGAGTCGGCAAAGACGGCCTGATATTCGACATGCTGAAACTCCGCACCATGGTCGCCGATGCCGAAAAAGACACTGGTCCGGTCTGGGCCGCTCAGAACGACCCTCGCGTAACCCCCGTAGGGCGGTTTT
>CAZDLS010000056.1:0-10586 GCA_964506425.1 uncultured Planctomycetia bacterium
CTCAAATTCGCGGTTCAAAAATGAGACAAAGAGCCTGGCTGTTTGTCTCATTTTTAAAGGAGGCTCTGGAGGCGGCGTGCGAGGCGCACCGACAGGTCCAAGGCCTTGGCGGCCCGCTCCTCGGCCAGGCCCGCCAGGCCGCACGAGGCCGTGATGAGGCCGCCGTTGACGAAGAGGCCCTTGTGCCGGGCGAGGGTATCGCCGAGTGTGTCCTCCAGGCCCTCGTCGTCGAGCGCCTCGGTGTTGGGGACGATGCCCACGGCAGGGATGCCGCCGCGCTTCAAAAAGGCGGCCCGCGCCTTGTCGTACAGCAAAAATCTGTCAAGATAGCCGAAGGCGTCGAAGTTGACGATGTCGACCTTCGAGGCCATCACGAGGTCCCAGTCGGTGTTGCCGCAGCAGTGGATGCCGGCCAGGGCCCCGTCCGCGTGGACGGTCTCCACGACCGTATCGATCATCCGGATGATCGCCTCGCGGGGGAGCGAACACGCGCTCGTGCCCAACGCCACCAGGTACGGCTCGTCGATAAAAACGATGATCTTTGTTTGGGCGTGCGCGCGCACCTGGCGGATGATCCAGGCGGCCTTGAGCGCCAGGTACGCCGGCAGGACCCCGGCGAGCTCCGCGTTGTGCAGGATCGGCGTCTTCTTCTGGTCCAGGAGCGTCAGGCCCAGGCTCACCGGCCCGATGACCTGCGCCTTCACCCAGCCCTGCCAGGCCTGCTCCTCGAGCCGCCCGGCCAAAAGGTACAGGCCCAGCCCCGCGTCCCTGCTGATGGCGAAGGCGTCGACCCGCTTCTTCTGGATCTTCATGAAGCAGGACTCCAGATCCTGAAGGTACGAGGGGGCCTCGGTGTCCACCCAGACGCTCTTTTTTTCGGGGTCGACGCGCAGGCCGGGAAGCTGCTCGCCGTACTGGACGTACATGTTCTCCAGAAAACGGCGGCGCGGCAGCTGCGCCCAGAAGGGCGCGTGGTCGGCGAGCTTCTCCCAGACGAGCGCCTCGGCGACGGCCGCGTCCGCGTGCGGCATGCTGCCCACACCCGTGGCCAGGATCTTTTCGGCGAGGGATCGACGCAGATGTTCAACGCTCATGTGTTCCTGGAGAACGGGGCAACGGAATCCCGGATGACGAGCTCGGGGGAAAGGACGATGCGGTTGACGTCCCGCGCGGGTTCCTGGATCTTAAGGTAGAGCTCCTTGACGGCCATCTGCGCCATCTCGCGCAGGGGCTGGCGCATGGTCGTCAGGGAGACCGGCCCGTAGAGGCAGACGGGGTCGTCGTCAAAACCGATGACGGAGATGTCCTCGGGGACCTTGAGGTTGTTCTCCTGGAAGACCGAGACGGCCTCCATGGCCATGTCGTCCGACGAGACGAAGACGGCCGTGGGCCTGTCGGACAGGGCCAATATCCTCTCGGCGGCGACGCGGGCGGACTTGCGCGAATAATCGCCGCGCTGAAAGTACCCTTCCTTCACCGGCAGGCCGGCCTCGGCCATGGAGCGTTCGTAGCCCGCCTGCCGGTCGGCCGCGGCCTGCGACATGAGGTCGCCGGAGATAAAGGCGACCTTCTCGTGGCCCGTCTGGATGAGGTACTGGGTGGCGGTCAAGGCGCCCTTGAGGTTGTCGATGCTGACGCTGGCCGCGGCGAGGTCCTGGTCCAGGTAATTCATCAGGACGATGGGCAACCCCATCTCCAAAAAATCCTCGACGTGCCGGCGGTTGTTGATGACGTCGGCAAAGATCACCCCGCCGACGGCCGACGGATTGAGCGACGTCCTGCCGTCCGTCAGGTGGAGAAGAAGGTCGATCTTGAAGCCGTCGCAGGCGATCCCGACGCTGCGGAAGATCTCCATCGCGTAGAACGAATAAAAGATCCCCTCGTAGCGGGGGATCTCGAGGCCGATCGTGTTGTTGGAGCCGCTCGCCAGGCGCTGGGCCGCGACGTTGGGCTTGAACTTGAGGCGCCGGATGGCGTCCTCGACGCGGCGGCGGTTGGCGTCTTTCACCGTCGGGAACTTGTTGATCACGCGCGAGACGGTCGTGATCGAGACCCCGGCGGCCCGGGCCACGTCGTCGATGCTCGCGTTTTTCTTCTTCGCGGAAGGTGTCATCGCCTCAACCTCTCTTGACACAAAAACCCGCAGGGAGGGCCCGCAGGTTCTTGATAAAACCGGAAAAAATGTTCACCACGGTCTCAACGGACCGAATCGCCGATCCTCAACTTCGTGCCGGCCTGGACGTTCTTGATGTCCGCGGCCGCGATCTCCTGGCGCGTCTGGATGACCTCGAGGGTACCGATCTTCATGCCCTCGCGCGTCACCGACAGGGTCTGACCGACCGCCACGCCGTCCTGCTCGCCGACGTCCACGATCGCGAAATTATTCTCATCGTTGATCGCCAGGATCTGCCCCGAGACCGGCGCGCCGCGGCGCGACGGCATGCCCTCGGTCGCCTTGACCACGATGGGCTCCAGCTGCACGACGCGGCTGTCCCTGGTGCTCACCTTCTTGGCCTCGGTGCGCGCGGCCTTCAGGTCGTTCTTCACCTCGATGATCTGGTCGACGCGCTCCTGCAGGACAGCGTCGAGCTCCGCCAGGCGCTTGGCCAGGATCTCGCGCTCCTGCTGGAGGTCGACGAGCTTGCCCTCGAGCGATGTCTTCTTGTCGCCGATCGCCATCAGGCGGCTCTTCAGTTCAAAGTTCTCCTGGCGCAGGCTGTCGATCTGCGTCTGCAGGGTCTTCTTGTCGCGCTTCTCGCGCACGAGGTCCTCCGAGAGCGTGCGCGCCAGCTTCTCGTTATAGACGAGCTTGCGCTCCATGTCGCGGCCCCCGTCGAGGACGGTCTTGAGCTGCAGGTCGATCTTGCGCCCTTCGTCCATCGCGGTCGCGAGCTTGAGCTTGGCGTCGTCGAGCTGGGAGCCCATGTTCTTGACCTCGATCTCCAGGGCCGCCTTTTCGCGCAGGACATTCGCCCAGTACGCATCGTCCGTCGGGGTATCGGTCGGGACGGGATACGCGATCCCGCTCCCGCCGCCCGAGGCCTTGAGCTGGACGACCTCTTCTTCCAAAGACTTCTTCTCGGAGGCGAGCTCTGTCACGCGCTCCACGAGCGTCGCCCGCTCTTTGGTCACCAGGTCAAACTTGCTCTTGAGGCTCTCGTGCTCCTGGGTGAGAGCGTCGTACTTGGCCTTGAGGTCCCCCACCTCAACATCCAGCTTCTTCTTGGCCTGGCGCAGGGAGGCCAGCTGCTTGTTGAGCTCGGTACGCTCGTTCTCGAACTCTATCTTCTTGGAGTCGTATTCCAGGTTGAGGGTCTTGTAGAGGCCGTTCAGGTGGAAGGCGATGACAAGGGCCATGGCGCAGATGACTGCCAACGCGATGAGCAGAATCTTTATCTTAGCGTTCATCCCACCTCCTCATTGACTCTACATATAACATATTCCCAAAGGTCCTGCAAGATATTTTTGGTCCTTTTGGGAATATTACTGCTTCTTATTCAGGCAGTTGTGAGAAAAGCAGGGGGTCGGAGTCACTCATTGATCTCCGAGAAGACGTGACGAATGATAAGACTGGCCGCCCCCAAGGCCACCGCGTCCTCGCTCAGGCGCGAAGGCACGATCTTCACGGCGCTGGCTGTTTCCTCAAAGCACCATTCGCCGACAGCGCCTTTGACTTCTTCGATCAGGGCGATCCCGGCCTGCTCGATGCCGCCGCCGATGATCACCATTTCAGGATTCAAGAGATTCACGAGGTATGCCACGCGCAGCCCCAAGCGTTTGCCCGCCTCACGGACCACCTCAAGAGCAAGCACGTCACCCTGACGGGCCTTCTCGAAGATGTCGACAAGCGTGATGTCGGCGCAGGGGCCGCCGGAGGCCCCACCCTTCTCGCCCTTCTTGGCGCCGTTCTTCCAATTAAGACGCCTCAGGTATTCCGCGTGGATGTTCAGGTCCGCCTCCCAGCGCTCGAGGAAGAAGGGCGCTTCTTTCTTGTCGCTGTGGATGGCCACCTCGCCGGCGCAGCCCGTGGCCCCGCCGTAGACCTCTCTGTCAATCATGATGCCGCACCCGACCCCGGAGAACATGTAGAGCAGGTTGCGCACGTCGGCCTCCAGGGCCAGCCACTGCTCACCGAAACACGCCAGCGTCGCGTCGTTGTCGATCTTCACGGGAAAACGGAATTCCCGCTCGAGGATATCCTTAAGCGGCACCGTCACATCGGCGTAATGGTAGCCGTCGTCCATCTTTTCCGGCCAGCGGACCTTCTCGCGCTGGGAGTCGACGACCCCGCCGATCCCGATGCCCACGCCGCGGATGCGGTCTCTCATGGGGCCGGCCATCTCGAGCAGGCTCGAGAGCGTCTCCAGGAGCGTCTCCACGACGTCCTTGGCCGCGCCGCCGGGTTTGTTGCGGGTCACCTTGTGCAGGACGCGGCCGCTCAAGTCCGTGACGACGCCGATCGTGTTGAGCAGGTTGATGCCGATGCCCACGGCGTAGCCCGCCGAGGCGTTGAGGTCCAGGAGCAACGGACGCCGGCCGCCCTTCGAGATGTCGTACTCTTTCTCGAAGACGATCTTCTGCCTTAAAAAGTCCTCGATGTAATTGGAGATGGTGACGACGTTCAGGCCGATGATGCCGGAGATGTCGGTCTTGCTGATGGGGCCGCGGCGCCGGATGGCGTCGAGGATGAAGAGGTTCTTGCGCGCCCGTTCGCTCAGGTTTTCGCTGCGGAAGGTCATCTCTTTCATCTCAAGGACTCCAGGAGAGCGGCGTACTCTTTGTGTTTCTTCCCCAGCGCCCCTACCAGCGACCACGCCACCATGTTGCGCATGTAGTGGTCGCCGAAAAGATACGTGCCGTCCGTGGCTGAATACATATCGGGTTGGTTCCAGGGGTTCAGGGAGCGGGCGCTCGCCGCGTTCCAGGTCTTTTGCGCGAGTTCCAGTCCCTCTTTTTCAAACCCCTCGTAGATGGCAAGACCCGCCACCACATAACCCAACCCGAACCAGCAGTGCTGAGAATGCCAGTTGGACTTGTCTCTTTCGCCGGAAGGCATCACGGAGTTCACGACCCCGAATGCCGATGCCTGCGCGTTGCGCTTTAAGATCGTCGCGACCGCTTTCTTAACCTTTTCCGGCGCAACAATATACCCCAGGTCCAAGACATGGGCGGCCCACTGCCCGACGAGTTGGCCGGCGGTGCAGGCCGGGCTCACCTTGCGCGTCTTGGTGTGATGAGCCAGCTGTTTTTCCGTAAGACTTTCTTGTGCATTATTATACGCCATGTAATAGCTTTTGTTCCACAACTTTTTATCAAAACTTGCGCGCCCCTTGCGAAATCCCTGATGGGCCTCCTTGGCCACGGCCGCGTCGTTCATCAAAACCGCCATCTTCTCCAAGGCCAATAAGGCTGCAAGAAAGAGGCCGGAGACATACGCGCCGGCGCCGTAAAGGTCCCACAGGTCGAACGTCTGGTCCGCGCCCTCGTCGTCCGGGAGGCCGTCCCTGTTCTTGTCCGTGGCGGCCAGCCAGTAAAAAGCCTTCTTGACGAAAGGGTATAATTTTTTCAGGGCGGCCTCGTCCTTCGTCCACAGATAATCGCGGTACGCCAACAAGATGAACTTGGCGTTCAGGTCCTTCCACATCAGGGCGTTCGTGCTGTTGGACGGCAGGTCCGTGCGCTTGTAGCCCAGGTCGTGGGGCACGTATCCCTGCGGCCGCTGGGCGTCGGCGAACTGCATCATGCAGCGCGCCTCCAGCGCCGGGAAGAGATGCAAGAGCGGCAGCGACGCGTAAAAGCGCACGTCGAGCGTCTCGCACAAGGGGCACACCTGCGGCGCCTCGAAGGCGCCGAAACGGCTGCGCTTGGTCCAGACGGTCGACGACGAGAAAGGGTACAGATTATTGAGCAGCGCGTCCTTGAGCCACGCCTCGCCCTTCAGCGACTCGACGGACTTCGTGAAGGCGCGCGTCTTCTCATGCAACTCTTTTTCCCGGGCCGCGACGTAGGCCGCCGCGTCCCGGGCGCCGCGGAAATGGTTCTGATACATCCGGCCCTCGCCGGCGGCCGCCGCGTACCAGGAGACGACAAAGGTGACGGTGCTCGATGAGCGCGCCTTGAGGACGCAACGCGCCGCCAGCGCCCCGCCGAGCTGGACGCTCTCGGAGACGACGACCTGCTCGGAGTTCGTGTTGGGCAGCTTGCCGTCGCCGCGGAAGGGCTCCCACGCCTCGCCGCAGTCCAGGGCCTTCTTGTCAAAGACGAACGGTTTTCTTTGCATGTTCCATTCGCCGAGATACGTCGCCTCGAGCGAGGGTCTCTTCAAAAGGCTCAGGCACACCTCGCCGGCCAGGGGATCGGGACCTGCGGTCTTCTTGTTGTAAAAACCCACGTGGAGCGCGTCCTTCGTCTCCGTGACCTGGTTGAAACGGCCCACCCCCCATTCGCCGACGATGTTGCGGCCCGTCATCAAGAGCGCCGCCGTGACCGGCCGCTCCCAGGGGTTCTTGAGCCTGAAACGGAAGACCGCCACGGGCAACCCCGAGTCCTTCTCGTCCTTGGGCACGAAGGGCGCGTACGCCTCGAGCTCGCAACGCACCGGCAGGCTCTCGTCTTCATAGGAGAGCTCGGCGAACGGGAAGGTGCCCTTATAGGTGATACGCGTGACCGTCGGGTCCTCCGCCATGGGCACGGTCTGCAGCCAGCGCGCGGTCGACCGCTTCTTGTCCGCCGTCATCAGCGCAAAGTGGAACCCCAGGATGCCCTGCGGCATGCCGTCCGCCGACGACGACACCGGGTTGTGGCACCCGCTCAAAAAGGTGAAGTGGTCCAGCAGCCCGTTGGGCAGTATCTCGAGCTTACCCGCGCCGAGCCCTCCCAGCGGCACTCCTGACTTGACCTTCTGATCCGATGTATACGTCGGCATAAGGGACACTCCTTACAACTATCTATCTGACAACAAGTTGTCGGCTACTTTTCCTGGCTCTTTATTTGAGACAAAAAGGATGTGAGCCTTTTTGTCTCACTTGATCTGAATAATCTCGAAGGCGGTGCCTTCCAGGCCGGCCGTACCGATCACCGCCACGAAGACGACCTTGAGGCCGGGCTCTTCGTAGTCTGTCGTCAGCTCGGCCGCGTTGGGGACGTTCTTCAGGATCCCCGCCTCGTTGGACCACTCATAGGCGTAGTCGGGCGTCATGCAGCCGGTCATCGGGTTGGACGTCGTCACCGCGTAGCGCACGTCTTCGCCGACGGCCGACGCGGGCAGACGGCCCGTCACGTCCACGTTCAGCGGCACCGGCTCCTCCCCCTTGCCGAACGTCCCATTGAAAAAGAGCCGCAGGCCGTAGGCCAGGGGCTTCTCCTCTTCCAATTCTTCAAGACGCGCCTTCGTCAGCGCGACGATCTCGCTGTCTTCGCTTACGCCCAGCTCTTTGGCCTTGGCGAGCGCGGCGCCGTACTCCTCTTTGGCGGCGTCGGATTCTTCCTCCCACTGCGCCAACAGCCCCAGGTGATACCGCGCCGAGACGACGAGCGGATCGCCGGCAAAACGCGTGATCAAATCCCGGAAAAACGCCTTGGCCTTGCCGACGTCGCCCAGGCCGTACGCCGTCAGGACCCCTTCGCGAAAGAGGACCTCGGCGCGGCGAGACGCGTTCGACTCTTTAGGCGCCGCCTCATAGCCCGCGAGCCACTCCTCATAGGCCGCCGCGGCGGCCTCGTAGTCCTTCAGGCGCTCCAGGTTATAGGCCCGGCGGTAGACGTCGTCCTGGTCCAGGGCCTGCCGGCCGATCGCATCCGTCGCCTTCTGATACAGCTCCTCCGCGTAGACAGGATCGAGCGCCTCGGCGTCGCCCGGGTGCGCAAAACGGCCGGCGATCTCGACCATCGCCCGGGCGCGGACCGCATCGTCCTCGATACGCTCCAAAAAAATATTATACATGGTCTTGGCCAGGTACAGATTGCCCTCTTGGGCGAAGGCATCGGCGGCCTTGCGGATCGTCTCGGCGGACATCCCGGACTGCGCCAGGTGATCGAGGTAGACCCTATAAAGCCGGCGGCTCAGGTTCTTGTCTTCAAGGTCCCGGATCTCATCGGCCTTCTCCTTGACCAGGACCAGACCCTCTTCAGAGACCGCCGCCTTCTCCCCCGCCGCGACGACGTCGTCGAACGCCGCGTAGGCGTCCGCGCCCTCCTTCTCCTGCGCCGCGCGCCAGCGCAAAAAGGCGATGCCGAAACGCACCGGATCGTCTTCGCCGGCGAGCTCCTCGGCCTTGGCGAGGTCTGCAGAGATCCCCTCCTGATACGCGGGGCCGATATCGTAAACACTCTCCCAATCCTTACTCTTCTTCCAATGGGCGATCTGCTCGAGGCGCGTCAGGGCCCGGTAAAAGTAGACCGCGGCATCCGCCCCGCCTTTCTCTACAAGACTGCTCAGGTAGGCGTAAAGACCGTCGTGATCACGGGCTTCGAAATAGACGGCGGCCTGGTCTTTTAACGGGACCGCCCCCGCTGCGTCCGCCGCGAAAGCGCTCCCCGCAAGCGCAAAAAATAAAAGGGCCGCGGCGGCGCCCAGGACGCTGCGACGCATGCCGGTTGAGGACGGGCAACGATGTGTCATTCCTTTTCACCCTTCCAAAGCTCGCGGATCTCGTAATATGCCTTGCGCGGCGCGCGCTTGTCCGCGCCGCTCTCCGTCTCTTGCGAGAGCCGCACGATGCCGAACCACTCCTCGTTCATGTTCATGTTGCGCTCGGCCTTGATGTCCATGTAATAGGAGCTGTTGGACCAGTTGGACTCGGTATCGTGGCGCGATGCCGCGGCGGCGTCCCACTCGTTGTGCTTCCACCACTCGTCCGTCCACTCGAACATCACCCCGCCCAGGCAGTTGCCCGCGCCGCCGTCCCTGCCCGCGACGTTGGCCAGGATCTCCGACCACTGGCTCTTCAGAAAGAACGCCTGCATGTCCTCGTCCTCCCTCTTTTCGTGCGCGTTGTACGCGTCGGCGCCGAACTCCACGAACACGACCGGCTTGTCATACGTGCTGCGCAGCGAGTTGAAGATGTTGCCGAACGTCTTGCCGCGATACATGATGACGCCCAGGATGTCCACGTCCGGCGTGTTCTCCCGCGCGACGTCGAGGCAGACGGTCTCGCCGTTGCCCATGGCCACCGGATGCTCCGGGTCGACCTCGTGGATCGCCCGCGCGATGTCGTTGACGAGCGCGTAGTATACCTCGGCGCGCGTCAAGAGGCACTGCCGCGGGTCCTTCATCCTGTCGATGCGCTCGCTGGACCAGGCGTTGATCTTGCCGCCGAAGGAATAATTGTTCTCGTTGCCCAGGCACCAGAAAAGGATCCCCTCCTCGTCCTTGAGCGCCTTGACCATCGTGAGGACGTCCTCCTTGACCTTCTGGCGGAAGGCGGGGTCATCGTAAAAAGGCGCGGGGTAGTTCCAGAACCCCAGCCAGTGCCCCATGATCGTGCGGATACCGAACTTCTCGTAGAGGATGCGCACGACGCGCTTCGTCGCCTCGAGGTCGTCGCCGGGCTGATAAAAACGCACGGTGTTGACGCCCATCTTCTGCATCAGCGCGCCGTCAACGAGCCACGGCGCCGCCGGATCGTTCCAGAAATCGTAGTCGTGCGACCTGCCGACCGGGACCGGGTTGTAGCAGACGCCCTTGACCACGTAGGGCCGGCCGTCCACCACCAGCCGATACTGACGGCCCTTGAGCGTCTTGATATGGACCTTGCCCGCAGGCACCCGGCCCATGCCGGCGGTCGAGACAAAGACCCCCACCAACACCGCTATAGCAAAAAACCTCTTGGCCATCTCTTCCTTCTTGCGACAAAAATGAGACAAACAGCCAGGCTCATTGTCTCAAATCCGTGCGGGAAAAATGAGACAAAGAGCCTGGCTGTTTGTCTCACTTTTCCGCACGGCGGACGGCTTATTCGTACCGGATCTCGTCCAGGTAGAACGTGGCGCCGTCCGGATTCACATCGAGGTTGGTCGTCACGGCCAAACCGCCGATAATATAGGACATGTCCTTGCCCGCCAGGTCGATGGTGTACTGCTGCCATTCCTTGTCCAGGACAATAGGACCGATGCCGGCCGCATCCGAATCGGAATACTCGCCCATGATCCCGCCGACCTTGGCCTCCTCGATGCGCTCGCCGCCTTTCTCGCCCCTGGCCCAAAACGTCAGCTTCTTGGCGCGAGAAAGGTCAAAGCCGGCATCGACACCGCCCCAATTATTCGCCGGGTTCTGCCAGTAGATCCCCGCCCAGCGGGCGCCGTTGGAGGCGTCGTTGGAGTACGCGATCTTGATGCAGGTCTCCCCGAAGTACGGGTTCTCCAGAGAGCCGATGTTGATCTTCAGGTCGCTGTAATCGCCCATCCAGCCCGACGGGATGAAGTGATTGACCAACCCGCCCTTGTCGGCGTAGACGTAGAAGGGCACGCTCTCGGCCTTCTTCACCTCGGGCTTGAGCGCCGCATCCGCCCCGAAGCGGATGTCATCCATGTAGAAGGTCAGCCCGTCCGGGTTGGAGTCGGCGTTCGCGACCCAACAGAACCCCCCA
>CAZDLS010000057.1:0-10485 GCA_964506425.1 uncultured Planctomycetia bacterium
GCGACGAGCGCCCCTGCGATCCATACCATGGAAACAGCGAGATCAGTCATGTCTGTGATACCCTCCTATCGTCGCGCCGGATGACAACGGGGTTATTGAACAGGTTGGCGTTGGGAATGAGGATCTCCTTGTCTTCGGTCTTGAGCATCGTGTATCTCAGGTCGATCTGGACGACCTTGCCCTCGAAGCCGGAGACGGCGATGACATCCCCGTGCCCAAAGGGACGATAGATGAGGACGAGGACGCCGGCGAGGATATTGGAGAGCGCGTCCTTCAGGGCAAACCCCAGGGCGAACCCGGTCAATCCCAGGCCGGCGACCAGGCCGGTGACGTTGATGCCGACCGTGCCCAAAGCGCTGACCAGGCCAAGCACGATCAGGGCGATCCTGCCAAACCGGCCCAGGAGGACGATGATGTCCTTGTTCCAACGCATCCTGCGGCCGACGGCGGACATGATCCCGTCGAGGATGATGCCAAAGAGCCAAAAGACAGCCAGGACGAACAGGCCCATGCCGATCTTGGGCGCCAGGACGGGAAACTTCTGATAAAAATCACCCAATGTCTGCGTTATCATCGCAACCTTCCTTTAGGTGAACCGTCTGTAGAGCTTCAACGTGGCCTCGGCGACGTCCTGGCTCTTGAACCGCGTCTCCACCATCCTGCGGCCGGTCGTGCCCAGCCGTTCCCTCAGATCGTCGTCGTTGAAGAGGTGGACGACATGCGCGGCGAGCTCTTCATACCCCTTCATGGGCACGACATAGCCGTTGACGCCGTTCTGGATGATCTCCGGCATCCCCCCGGCATTCGTCACGATCATCGGCCGGCCCGACGCCATGGCCTCGAGCATGGTCAGGCCGAAGGGCTCAAAGGCCGTCGAGGGGTAGACGCAGACCGAAGACGCCGCGTAAAGCAGGGGCATCTCGCTCAAGTCGTAACTGTCGATCAGGACGCTGTCCCTGAGGCCGAACTCCTCGACGAGATGGACGAGGTAGGCGATGTCCTTCTGCTGGGTCAGCCCCCAATCGATGATGTTCTTGGTCCCGGCCAAAACCAGCATGGCCTCGGGGACCTTTTGCTTGACCAGCTTCAGGGCCTTGATGCTGATGTCGCAGCCCTTGGCCAGCCCGATGCGGGCGGGATGGAAGATTATCTTCTTGCCCTTGAGCTGGGGGTACTTCGCGTAGATGGGGCCCGGGTCGACGTCCGGCCGGAACATCTCGGCGTCGATGCCGTGGTGGATGGCCGTTATCTGACGATGGGGACAGCCGATCCCGATCAGCTCCTTCTTGATGAAGTGGCTGACCGCGATGATGTGCGCCCATTTGATCCGGCGCGTCAGCTCGAAGAACTGCTCGTCGTCCCAGACGTTATGGGCCGTCAGGATCAACGGTATCCCCTTTTTCGCGGCCACGGCCTCCAGGCCGCGCGCGTGGGCCTTGCTGAAATAATGCATGTTGTGGGCGTGCAGGACGTCCGGCTTGTTCTTCTCGACGAAGCGGTTAAAGACCGCCTTGACCTCCTCCTCGATGCCGGCCAGTCCCCGGCGCGCCAGCCAGTTCAGGTCCATCATCGGCGCGCGGGAGACCTTGATACCCCTGTACTCATCCTCGACCTTGCACCCCTCGACCGCGCCGGTCAAGAGGCTCACCGAGTGCCCCATCCCGACGAAATGCGGCAGGATGATGGTCAGGTGCGTCTCCACCCCGCCGATCACGGGGGGAAACCCCCAGTGCAGGTGCGCGATGTTCAATTTTTTGCCGGATGGCGTCATGGGCGGCTCCTCACAGATAGTAACCCCGTTCGTCCTTAACCTTCCTGCGGAAGAGACAGGCCTTGTTGGCGGTCACCTCGCGGACCTTGCCCAAGACCCTGATCTTCACCTTTTTCTTGCGGCGGCAGACGAGCCGGATGCGGACCTCGTTGTTCTTCGTCGTGATGACGAAAAGGTCCTTGCGCCAGACGATGGAAAAACGGACCTCCCTCCAGGTCTTGGGCATGAAGGGGTCGATGCACAGCTCGTCGTCTTTGATGCGCACGCCCGCGAAGCCGCAGACGACGCACTGCCACACCCCGCCCAGCGAGGCCGCGTGGATGCCCTCGGCCGTGTTGCCGTGGAGGTTGCTGATGTCCGCGCGCAAGGCCACGTTGAAGAACTGATACGCCTGCGTGAGCGCGCCGGCATCGACCGCCGCCAGGCAGTGGACCGCCGCGCTCAGGGAAGACTTGTGCAGGGTCCTGTCGAGGTAATACCAGAAGTTGCAGTCCTTGGTCTTCTTCCCGTAGACGCCGGAGAGCAGGTACAGCAGCATCAGGACATCGGCCTGCTTGACCAGCTGCGTCTTGCCGTAATCCCTGACCTTGACCCCGCGGGGCAAGAGGGGGATGCCGTTCTCGTCGTGGTGGGTGATCTTGACGGCGCGTTTTCTGAAGTACCCGTCGAACTGCTCGATGACCCCGTCCTTGTCCACGCGGACCGCCAGCCGCGGGGCGATGCGCTTCCACTGCTGCACCTCCCTGTCGGTGAGGTCGATCCTTGAACACAGCGCCCGCAACCGGCTGCCGCCGCTCTTCTTCAGGTCAAAGTAGAGCCGGTGCCCTGCCAACAGGTTCCACTTGGCGAGCATGTTGGTGTAGGCGTTGTCGTCGACGTCCTCGTGGAACTCGTCGGGGCCGATGACGTGCCGGATCCCGTAGTTCCCTTTTTTGTCCTTGACCACGCGGCTCGCCCAGAACCGGGCCGTCTCCCACAACACCTCGGCGCCGTGTTCTCTCATGAAATCCGCGTCTCCGGAGACAGCGGCATACTGGGCGACCGCAAAGGCGATGTCCGCGGTGATGTGCTGCTCGAACTCATTGGTCCGGATGCGGATGACCCGGCGGTCCAGGTCCCGCGCCCACGTGGGCGTCTCCTCCGTCCCGTCGCCGGCAGACTCCCAGGGGAACATCGCCCCCCGGTATCCCCGCTCCCTGGCGATCTTGCGGGCCTGGTCCAGCCGACGGTACCTGTATAAGAGCATGTTCCGGGCGACCTCCGGGAACACGTACGCATAGAAAGGCAGCAGGAAGATCTCGGCGTCCCAGAAGATGTGGCCGCGGTACCCTTCGCCGCTCAGGGTGCGCGCGCCGATGCTGGAGAAGCCGTCGTCGGTATGGGCGCAGATGAGCATGTGATAGATATTAAAGCGCAGGTTCTTCTGGATGTCGGCCGTCCCGGCGATGACCACGTCCGCCCTCTCCCACGCCTTGTGCCAGGCCGCGCGGTGGCGTCCCAGAAGGCCCTCAAGGGGCGCCCGCAAGGCCCTTTGAAAAGCGGTCTGCGAGACCCGGCGGGCCCTCTCAAGGTCCAGCTCCCCTTCGCCGCAGATATGCATGGTGGAGATCTTCGTGAAGACGGCGGCCTGACCCTTTTTGAGCCGCATCTTCAAGACATCGTCCTTGGCAAAGACCTTCTTGGCGCCGACCTTATAATAGAAGCCGCAACGGTAGATGACGCGGCTGTGTTTCTCGAGGGTCTCCAGGAGCATGTATTGGGAGCCGTCCTCGGAGAACATCTCCTTGATGCGGAAGTGCCTCTTGCTGCCTTCCGAGACGAGACCGATGTTGGAGACCGAGACGTCGATACCGCTCTGCAGCTCGATCTCCGCGTCGCCGTCCAGGGGCGTCAGGATGATCTGCATGACGCCCAGGTTCTTATCGTCCTTGGAGACGAAGCGCAGGGACTGGTAGTCGTAGCGCCTGTTCTTGATGTCGCAATAGACGCTGCGCCGAAGGAGGAGCCCTTCCCTCATGTTAAGGACCCTCTCATGCTGGAGGACGTCCATGGCGGTGGCCCCGAACTTCTCGCCCGTCAGGGTCAACTTGAAAAAGAAGGGGTTCGGAAGATTGATGAGCTCGGCGACCTGGGAGGTCATGCGGTCGTAGATGCCGGCGAGGTATGTCCCGGGCCTGGCGCCGGTGGGCTTTTCTTCCAGGCTGCCCCGGATGCCCAGATAGCCGTTGCCCAAAGAGAACTGGCTCTCGCGGATGTTCTGGATGTCCCGGTCAAAGCCGTCCTCCTTGATGCACCAGAGGTCCGGGCTCTTGTAATGGGAATAAGGGTCTTTCACGGCGCTCTCCTCGCACTCTATCTTAAACCTTTAGGCGGCCTGAGGCAAGCCCGGACTTTACTAAAAACGAGGTCCCAAGAGGGGTTTTCGGCAAAATGGAAAGCCCGGCGCGCGCGTGCCGGGCTTTTCGCCCTTATTCCGGGTAGCCGACGGGCTGGGTGAGGATGATGCGCTGGGCCGGGTTCAAGTCCATCGCCTTGATCAGGTCGATCTTGCCGAACGAAGCCAGCACGACGGTCGCCAGCCCCTGCGAGGCGCAATATAGGTAAACGTTCTGGCTGATGAAACCGGTATCCACCGCGCCGTAGAACTCTTTTTCCTCGCCGGTCGTGCCCGACATCTTCCTGTGGTCCGCCACGTAGATGAGGACGGCAGGAGCGGCCTTCGCGAAACCCTGCCGGCCGGTCAGCGGCCTTATGTCCCTGGCGAGGACCGGGACCAGCCGGTGCGGCCCGGCATCATAGAGATACAATCCCCCGGGCCTGGCGACATAGACGTCGATCTCCTGCATGTTCCTGGCGCTGGGCGCGGTCCGCTTGCCGCTCTCGGGCCGGTTTATGCCCGCGGCCGCCCACAAAAGGTCGCCCAGGACCTGCAGGGGCAGCTCCTTATAGCTGAACGCACGGACGCTCCTGCGGTCTTGGAGCGCCTGCATCAAGGGCACGCCGCCCTCTGCCTGCGGCGCCGGCAAGACGATCTCCTCAAAGTCCGCGACCGCGGCAAAGACAGGACAGGCCGACACACAGACCACGAAAAAGAAAACAACGATCACGGCTTGGGGTCGCATGGGCCTCTTTTCGGCTAAGCCGGCGCGGGGACTTCTATTTGTCCCTTGCGAGATATATGAAGAGGGTGCCGACGAGAAAGATGGCGGCGGCCTGCTGCAAGAGATAGACGCTCGTCCTCTCCGGGTCCGTGGGGTGTGCCACGTTCAAAGGGAAGAGGACGGTCAAAAGGATCAACACGCCCGTCACGCCGGAGATGATCCTCTGCATTCCGTTCATGGCGCCTCCCCCGTTTTTAAAAGCCCTTGCCGTCGAAGAACTTGTCCTTGTGCTCGTAGATGTACTGCAGGACCTCGAGCTCCTGCCTGTCGAACCACAGGCCGCCGCACCGGATGCAGCGGTCGATCTCGACGGGATACGAGTACACGAAGAACTGGCGGCGCATCTTGTTGGCGCACGCGGGACACGTCAGGGCGAAGGGGTTCTCGAGCTTGGCGCGCATGCGCCCCTTCTGGAACAGATCTTTTTGTTTCGTCGCGGCCTCGGCAAGGCGCACGACGTCCTCGGGAAAGGTCATGTCGCGGCGGATGAGGATGCGCGATATGGCATTAGGGTCCAAGAAGATACCCTCGCAGTATCCACAGCGCCAGGCCGGGGCGCCCTCGTAGTTGACCTCGGAGAGGCCCGTGCGGCAGTGCGGGCACGGGTGCGCGCCGGCCTCGGCCGCGCCGCCGAAGAGCGGCATCAGGGCCTCGTTCTCGTAGGCGTGGCGGACGCCCTGCTCGCCCTGGGGACAGACCCAGGAGTCCGGGGTCAGGAAGGTCAGCTTGCGCAGCTCCTCGAGGCCGAAGGGCCCCTCCCACTTCTGCTCGCTGTTGAAGACCATCCATTTCTTGCCGGCGGACTCCTCCCCCTGCGCCTCGACGATGGGCTTGGCCACCGGCGAGACCCACTGGAACTTCTTCAGGTTCTCCTCGAGGGTCCTGGCATCGCAGTGGCCCATGTCGGCCAGGATACGGATACGCTCCCCGATGGGCGGGTGCGTGGAGAACCAGTTCGCAAACAGCCCCTGCCTCTCGTCGAAGTAGCTGGGCCGCGGGTTCATGATGAAGACGGACTCGAGGTACTCGCCCTCGGCGCCCATGCCGCGCCAGTTGCGCGAGATAAGATACAGCGCCTCCGCGAGGCTCAGGGGGTCGCGGGTCAGGCGCACGCTCGCCGCGTCCGCGCGGTACTCTTTCTGGCGGGAGATGAAGTACCTTAAGAGCGCGCTCAACAGCTTCATCGTGCCCATGACGATCATCAGGAACAGGATCACGATCCCGCCGCGGCCGCGGGAGTGCCTGAAGCCCTTGGAGATCTTGCTCAGCGCCTCCTCATAGAGCTCGGCCAGCGAACACGTCACCGTCGTCGTGAGGCAGTCGCCGTTGACGATATGGCCGGCCTCATGGCCCACCACGGCTTCCAGCTGGGCGCGGTTCAGGCGCGTCAGGAGCCCCTCCGTCACGCCGATGACCGCCCGGCCGGAAAAATCCTCGAACGCGAAGGCGTTGCACGCCACCGTCGGGATGACCATCGGCCTGATCGGCCGGCCGCCGATGGCGACGCTGACCTCGTCGACGATGTTCTGGAACATCTGGTGGTAAGTGTCCTTGGCGTCCACGCCGGTCGCCCCCACGGCCAAAGACAGGCGCCGGATCAGGTTGCTCGTCGAGGAAGACCAGTGTATGAGACCGATAAGGAGCGCCACCCCGAACGCGATCAGCGTCTCCTTGCCGGTCGGCAGGCCGAGGCCCGACGCGCGTTCGTAAAAATTCGCCAAGAGGCTGTTCTTGAGGACCAACAGGATCAGGTAGGCGGTGAGGAAGTAGAAAGCGATGATAAAAAAGAGAAGAAACCCGATAAGGCGGGTCTTCTTCTCTTCGATGTCGATGAAGGAAAAGGGCATCGCAGGAAGCCGCGGCTAGAACTTCACCTTCGGCGCCTCGCGCTGCGCGCTGTCGGAGACCTCGAAGAACTCCTTCCGGGTGAAATTCATCATCCCGGCGACGATGTTGACCGGCGCCACCTGGATGAGCGTGTTGTAGCGCCCCGTCTCGTCGTTGTAGTACTGCCGGGCGAAGCCGATCTTGTTCTCCGTCGAGGTGAGCTCCTCCTGGAGCTTCAGGGCGTTCTGGTTGGCCTTCAGGTCCGGATACCGCTCCACGACCGCGAAGAGCGAGCGCAGGGTCTGGGAGAGGAAGTTCTCGGCCTGGGCCTTGTCCTTGAGCCCCTTGGCGTCGATGGCCTGCGTGCGGGCCTTGATGACGTTCTCGAGCGTCTGGCGCTCATGCTGCATGTAGCCCTTGACCGTCTCCACCAGGTTGGGGATCAGGTCATAGCGGCGCTTGAGCTGGACGTCGATCTGCGACCAGGCGTTCTGTACCCGGACGCGCATCGTGACCAGCCGGTTGTAGGTCAAAAAGAACCAGAAGACGAACAGAAGCGCCAGGACCGCGATGACGAGCAAAAAAACCATACGTCCCTCCGTTTTACCTCTCTTGCCTTCCCTTAAAACGTCCCCGTTCGCCTGCCTCTCACCTTCCCGGCGAGCAGGGACTTCCTTTAGATCACCGTCCCCGCCGGGATGACGGCGTTCTTGTATACGATGACGATGCCGTCGCGGATGGCGTAGCGGTCCGCTTCGGTCTCCTTGATCCCCTTGGCGTTGGTGATGGTGCACCCGGGCCCGATGCGCACGTTCTTGTCGAGGATGGCCTTGGAGATCGTGCAGCGTTCTCCGATGCCGACCGGCTGCCGACCCGAGGCCTCGAGCGCCTTGCGTTCGGCCTCCGGCTCATAGTAATCCGCCCCCATGATGACGGCGTCGTTGATGCGGCTGCCCTTGCCGATGCGCGTGCGCAGCCCCACGACCGAGTCTATGATCGTGGCCGAATCGATGATGGAGCCGTCGGAGACGATGCTGGAATCGATGTGGGCGTTGACGTACACCGCCGGCGGCAGGGCGCGGAAACGCGTGAAGAACGGCCAGTTCTCGTCGAAGAGGTCCAGCGGCGGCTGAGGCCGGGTCATCGCGATGTTCTCCTGATAGAAGGCCCCGATCGTCCCGATGTCTCTCCAGTAGCCGTCGAACTCGTAAGCGTAGACCCGGTGGGTCGAGATCGAATCGGGGATGATCTCCCTGCCGAAGTCCGGCTTCTTGTTCTGCCTCAGGACGTCGACCAAGACGTCCTTCTTGAAGAAGTAGATGCCCATCGAGCACAGGTAGCGCTCGCGGCCGCCGCGCTCGACGGCGAGGTGCTTCACCTGCCCGCTCTCCTTGGGTTTTTCCACGAAATCGGTGATCCGGGCATCCGGGCCCGTGCCCATGATGCCGAAAGGCGCCACCTCCTGCGGCGGGATGAGGTTGCAGGCGATGGTGATCTCGGCGTCGCGCTCGAGGTGAAAGGTGAACAACTTGAGGAGGTCCATCTTGTAGAGCTGGTCGCCGGAGAGGATGCAGACGTGGCGGATGCGCGGGTCGTTGAAGTGCTTGAGGCAGCGGCGCACGGCGTCGGCCGGCCCCTGGAACCAATCGGTATCTTCCATGGTCTGATCCGCGGCCAGGACGTCCACGAACCCCTGCCCGAGCTGGTCGGACTTGTAGGTGCGCGTGATGTGCTTGTTGAGGGACTCGGAGTTGAACTGGGTGAGGATGTTGATCTTATTGAAGCCCGAGTTGATGCAGTTGCTGACGGGAATATCGATGAGGCGGTACTTGCCGAAGAGCGGCACGGCGGGCTTGGCCCGGTCGCGCGTCAACGGGTACAGCCGCGTCCCACGCCCGCCCCCCAAGATGATGCACATGACCTGCTTGGTCATCGTTACGCCCCCAGGTGAGACGCCGCCGACTAAAGCACGAACCGCGCCTCGCTCTTAACGGGATAACCGCGGATCTCCCGGGCAACAGCCGGGGGGACCCCGGGCTTCCTCAGCTTGACGTACATGTACTTCTTATAGCTTTCGACGCCGGGCTGGTCAAAGCCGTGAACGTTCAAAAGCTCGGCCTCAAAGGCGGTGGCCATCTCGAAGAAAAAGAGCAGTCCGCCCCAGGCACGGGGCGTCAACCTGTCGAGCGTGATCGTGCAGTTGGGCCGCCGGGCCTTGACGAGCGCCCAGGCCGTGGCCTCCTGCGCCAGCCCCAACAGCCCGGAGAGCGTGCGCCCCGCTAAAAAGTCGCCGGAGACCGGGACCTTCAGGTCCTGCGCGGACTTCCGGATGCGGACCATGGTCACGGTCTTGTCGTTTTCGCCCTCGACGTTGTTCTGCTGGAGGGAGTGCAGGTCTGTCGTGCCGCGGGCCGCCACCGGCGTGCGGCCGGCGTGGACGACGCGTGCCCTGTCCGCCCCCCACACCTCGACGCCGCCCGGCCGGATGCGGATGCGGCGCGCGAACTTCTTGCCGGTGCTCTCGGCCAACAGCTGACAGTACCACTCGGCCGTCGCGGTCAAGAGCTCCGTAAAAGGCATCAGGATGCCGATGGGCTTACCCTTCTTCTTATAGGCCAGGTACTGCAGAGCGGCGTAAAGGTAGGCCGGGTTCTTCATGAGGTCGCCGGAGGAGCACGCCGCGGCCATGGCCCGGGCACCGGCCAGGACCTCGCTGACCGGCACGCCGATCAGGGCGAGGTGCAGCAGCCCCATGTTGAACTCGGAATACCGGCCGCCCACGCCGGCCAAGAGCGGCGCGCTGCGGAAGCTCAAGGGGTCCCTCTCCTGCTCCTCTCTCACGCGGCGGCGCAGGGCGCCCGAAGACGGGTCCGTGATCGCAAAGACCTGGCGGCCGTAACGCGGCCCCACGCCCCTCTTGAGCCACGCGCTGACCACGTCAAAGGCGGCCTTGGTCTCGGCCGTCTCCCCGGACTTGGAGATCACGACGACGAACGTCTTTTTGGGACGCAGGTTCTTGAGGAGGACGGCCAGCGGCGCCGGGTCGAGGTTATTGCCTTCGAAGTAGATCCGCGGCCGCTTGGCCGCTCGGCGCGCGGCAAACTCGTTGTAATACGGCTCGGCCAGGGCCTGCTGGGCGGCCTTGAGCCCCAGATACGAGCCGCCGATCCCCAGCGAGATGACGTTCTCGTACGTGGCCGCGATCGCGCGGCCCGTCTTCTCGAGGACGGCGTACGCCTTCCTCCCCTGGAACGGCAGGGTCAGCCACTCGACGCTGTTCTGGAGGCGGCTCGCCCGGTCTTTTTTCAGGAACATCAGATGGCGATGCGCCCGGCCCGCCGCTTTCCTCAGAGAACGCAGGTCGGCCGGCGTGACGCCGTGGCGCGCCCCGATATTGAACGCCATCATGTTGTTGAAGTCGAAACGGAAACCCTTCATCCTTCTCCCTGATGAGACAATGTGAGACAATGAGCCTGGCTCTTTGTCTCAAATTTGCGGTTCAAAAATGAGACAAAGAGCCTGGCTCTTTGTCTCATTTTTACTTCACGAACAGGATCTCGCGGTACTTGGGCAGGTCCCAGTGCTCGTCGCTGATCACGCCCTCCAGGAGGTCCGCGTGCCTGCGGATGTGCTCCATCATCGGCTTGAGCTCGTTGTAGTACTTGTGGGCGTGCTCCTCTTCTTCCAGCCCTTTGGTGTTCTGCAGGAACTTCATCATCGCCTGCG
>CAZDLS010000058.1:0-10021 GCA_964506425.1 uncultured Planctomycetia bacterium
CCAGATCGACCGCTTCCTCTTCAAGATCGTCATCACCTACCCGTCGCGCGATGAAGAACACCGCATCTTGAAGCGCATGGCCAGGACCCAGGCGCCCGAAGGGATCGCGCCCGTGGCACAGACGCAGGATATCCTCCGCGCCCGGCGCATCGTGGACGAGATCTACATGGACGAAAAGATCGAGCAGTACATCCTCGATATCGTCTTTGCCACGCGTTACCCCACGAACTACCGCCTCGAAGAGCTCGTGCCGTTCATCCAGTACGGCGCCTCGCCGCGCGCCACGCTCGCTTTGACCGTCGCCGCGCGCGCCCACGCCTTCCTGCAGGGCCGCGGCTACGTCACGCCCCAGGACGTCAAATCCATCGGACCCGACGTCCTGCGCCACCGCGTGATCGTCTCCTACGAGGCCGAGGCCGAGGGCAAGACGTCCGACGACATCATCCGGCGCGTCTTCGAAGAGATCGAAGTCCCGTAATAAGACATCTCGAGGCCCGGTCAATGGTCAAGAGCGACTTCCTCAAGAAGATCCGGCGCATCCACATCACGACGTCCCGCATCGTGACGGATGTCTTTGCCGGCCAGTACCACAGCGCCTTCAAGGGCCGGGGCATGGCCTTTGACGAGGTCCGTGAATACCAGCCCGGGGACGAGATCCGCGCCATCGACTGGAACGTCACCGCCCGCACCGGCAAGCCTCACGTCAAAAAGTTCATCGAGGAGCGCGAGCTCACCGTCATGATCGTCCAGGACGTCTCCTCCTCGATCCACTTCGGGACCGCCTTCCAGCTCAAGAGCCAGACCGCCGCGGAGCTGAGCTCCATCTTTGCCTACTCCGCCATCCGCAACAACGACAAGGTCGGCTTCGTGGCCTACGGCGACAAGATCGAGTCCCTGCTGCCGCCGCGTAAAGGCTCGCGCTATGTCCTGCGCATCATCCGCGAGGCGCTCTTCTACGGCAGCGAGTGGCACCGGCACGGCCGGCCCGTGCGCACGGACCTGGCGCTCGCCCTCGATTACCTCAATAAGGCCTTGAAACGGCGCTGTGTGGTCTTCCTCATCTCCGACTTCTATGACGCCTTCTCCCTGAAGACCCAGAACATAGACCAACGCCTCAAGAAAAAACTCATCACGACCAACAAGCACCATGACCTGATCGCCGTCACGCTGACAGACCGGCGCGAGCATGTCTGGCCGTCTTTGGCCCTCATCCCCTTTGTGGACGCCGAGACGGGCAAGAAGTATTTCATCGACGCGGGATCGGCGCGCGTGCGCAGGGAGTTCCACCGCCGCGCCCAGGAGCTGGAGACCCGCCGGCGCCAACTCTTCACCGCCGCGGGCATCGACCACATCGACATCCGGACACACGAACCCTACACGCAGACGCTCGTGCGTTTCTTCCGCGAAAGGGAGAAGCGCCTCGTGCGCTGACCGCGCCATGAGACATCCCACCCGCCTGATCATCGGCTTCTTCATCGGTTTCCTTTTGGCGTCATGCGGCCCGGCCGGGAAACAGGCACCCCGGATCAAAGAGACCTTAAAACAGGAAGGCTTCGATGTCGGAGAAGATATCCGCCTGCGGATCGAAGCGGCCGCGCCCGCCGGCACGCTCTTTCGATGGAAGCCGCCGCAAGAAGAGATAGAAGGGTTGAGCGTCGAAGACCATAAGATCCAGACCTCGGACAGGCCGTGGGGCAGCCGCCTGAGTGTCGACCTGCTTCTGCGTTCTTTTGAGCCGGGCGAACACGAGATCCCGGAACTGCCGATCTCTTACAGGCGCAAAGGGGGAGCGGATTGGAAAGAGACATCGACCCGTCCGCTGAAGGTCACGGTGAAGAGCCGGGTCAGCGGCGACGTCCTCAAGCTCGACATCAAGGAGATCAAAGGACCTCTGGGCCGGCGTCCTGTCCTCGTCCTTGCGTTCATCACGCTCCTGGCCGCGGCGGCGGCCGCATTCGGGATCTCGTATTGGAAAAGGAGACGGCGCGGCCTTGCCGGCGTGGCCGTGCCCCCGACACCGGCACACGAGATCGCGCTCCAGAAGATCAAAGAGCTCCTTGCCAAGGACTATATCAGCCGCGGGCTGGAACAGCAGTTCTACTATGAGCTCTCCTTGATCGTCCGGGAATACCTCGAAGACCGTTTCGGGATCCGCGCGCCCGAGATGACGACCGAAGAGTTCCTGGAACACCTGCGCGTCGGCAGCGCGCTCGTGCCGGCCCACAAGGAGCTCCTCAAGGATTTTCTGACACACTGCGACCTTGTCAAGTTCGCCCGCTACGAGCCGGGCCGGCCGGAGATCGACGCCGCCGTCGCCTCCGCCCGTCGCCTCATCGAAGAGACAAAAGAACCTGACTCATTAGTCTCAACGTCATGATACTGCGATACCCGTGGATGCTGGCGCTCATACCCGTGGCCCTGGGCCTTGTCGTCTGGGCGGCGGTGCGGCAGCGGCGGCAGCCGGGCATGGCCTTTCCATCAGGGCATCTGCTCGCAGACCTGCCCCAGACCTTCAAGATGAAGCTGGCGCGGCGGCTGATCTGGCTGCGTGTCCTCATCTACGCGCTCATCATCGTCGCGTTCGCGCGGCCGCAGGGCCCGCTCCAGCAAGGGACCATGCGCCGGGAGGGGATCGATATCGTCCTGGTCCTCGATGCCTCCACCAGCATGCTGGCGGAAGACTTTCTCCTCAAGGGGTGGCGCGTCAACCGCGTGGACGTGGTCAAAGACGTAATCAGGGGCTTTGTCAAGGAACGTCCGGATGACCGCATCGGTCTGGTCGCTTTCGCCGGGATCGCCTACACCCTGTGTCCGCTGACGCTCGACCACGCCTGGCTCCTGACACACCTGGACCGCATCAAGCCCGGCATGTTCGAGGACGGCACGGCCATCGGGACCGCGCTCACCGTGGCGCTTAACCGTCTCAAGGACTCACAGGCCAAGAGTAAGGTCGTCATCCTGCTGACCGACGGCATCAACAACGCCGGCGAGATCAACCCCATGACCGCCGCCGAGGCCGGCCGCGCCCTGGGCGTCAAGATCTACACGATCGGCGCCGGCAGCCGGGGACCGGTCCCGTACCCGTTTCAGGACATCCGCGGGGCGACCGTTTACCGGCAGGTCCTGCTTGAGATCGACGAAGAGATGCTGCAGGGGATCGCCCGCGCCACGCTCGGCGAATACTTCCGGGCCACGGACACGGAATCCCTGCGCCGCATCTACGATGCCATCAACCGCATGGAGAAGATCCGTTTCGAAGAGAAAGGTTTTGAGGAGCGCGAGGAACTTTTTTCGTTCTTTCTGGCCGCCGCCCTTATCCTCATCCTGATCGAGACATTGCTGAAAAACACATGGTTGAAAACCATCCCTTAATGACATGAGATGGGCCGCTCCCGATTGGTTCGTTGCGGGACTTGTTGCGCTGGCGGTCGTCGTCGGAGCCCTGAGACACGGCCTGCGCGGGCGCCGCAAGACCCTCAATGAATTTGCCGACGAAGGGCTCCAGGCCACGCTCTTCCCGGCCATACTCCTGAAGAACCGCCGGGCCGCTGCCGCCTGCTGCGCGGCAGGCTTCCTGTTCGCGGTGATGGCCCTCATGCGGCCTCAGTGGGGCAGCCGCTTGGAGAAGGTGCCTCGCCTCGGGATCGAGCTCGTCTTCGCCCTCGATGTCTCCAACAGCATGCTCTCCGAGGACATCCTCCCCAACCGGCTGGAGCGCGCCAAGCTCGCCATCGGCGACCTGGTCAAGAAACTGGGAGGGGACCGTGTCGGCCTCATCTCTTTTGCGGGAGACGCGTACGTCGCCTGCCCGCTGACACCGGATTACGGAGGATTCCTGTTGACCCTCCGGGATATCGGTCCCGACACGGTGGGCCGTGCCGGAACGAACATCGCCGGTGCCTTCAAAAAGGCCAAAGATGTCTTTAGCACCTCCACGAGCCCGGACAAGATCCTCATCCTGATCACGGACGGGGAGGACCACGAGGGCCGGGCCATGGGGGCGGCCGAAGACCTGCACGCGACCCTGGGCGCGCGCATCTATACCGTCGGCGTGGGGACCCGGGAAGGAGAGCTTATCCCGCTGCGCGACCCTTCCGGAAAGGTCCGCTTCCTGAAAGACGACCGGGGGCAGGCCGTGACATCCCGGCTCGACGAGGAGCTTTTGGAAAATATCGCGCTCGCCACCGAGGGCGTCTATGTGCGTTCCACGGCGAACGATTTCGGCCTGGACTTCTTGTACAACAACTACTTCGCCCTCTTGGAGAAGACGAAGGGCGAGGAACGCACCATACAGATCTACACGGAGAGGTTTCCCTTGTTCCTCTTCTTGTCCCTGATCGCCTTCTTGATACAGGGTGTCTTTGAGGAGATGTGATGACGGTGCTGTCTGCCTCGAAAAAACTCGGTCCGGGGGTCGCCGCCTTCCTCTTCATCGCCACGTCCGCCCTGGCCCTCGATGAACAGGCGGCGACGGACAAGGCGATGCGCGCGCTCAAAAAAGGCGACAGGGATACCGCCGCCCGGATGATGGAAAAGGCGCTCGGCGATCAGCCCGGTTCCGCGTTCCTGAATTACCACGCCGGTCTCGTGTATTACGACAGCGGCGATTACGCTAAAGCCAAAGAGTGCTTTACCAAGGCCTTGGCCCTGCGCGAAAAAAAGCAGGAAGCCCGAGCGAACTACAACGCCGGCAACAGCCTCTTTCGAAGCGCCAAGGAAGCGCATCCGACCGACCCTGAGCAGGCCGTCGAACTCCTGAAAGAGGCCTTGAATTATTACGGCCGCGCTATAGAATTAAATAATGCGGACAAGGACGCGTCTTATAATTATGAGTTGACGAAAAAGGTCATCAAGGTCATCAAAGAGCAGATCCCGCCCCCGATGTCCAAGCCGAAAAGCGGCGGTGACTCCAAAGAGGAAAAAGAGCAAGACAAACAACAACAGCGACAAGAGGAACAACAAAAAAAAGATCAGCAAGAAGAGTCGCAAGAGGAAAAACAACAGGAAGAGCAAAAGAACCAACAACAACAACAGCAGCAGCAGCAACAACAAGAGCAACAGCAGCAAAAAGAACCGTCCGGCGGTCAGCCCAAGCCTGAAGGATCAAAGGAAGAGCCCAGAGAGGGCCAAGCCCAGGCCCCGCACAAAGAGGGCCTCTCGGAAGAAGAAGCGCGGATGCTCGTTGCGACCTACGGACAGGAGGGCCCGCGCCTGGACATCAACAAGGACCAGCAAGCCCGCAACGCCAAAGTGCTCAAGAACTGGTGATATGTAAGGTTGGGCTTGGAGTCTCGCGAACGGCGGGTGGCCGAGGCGGCTCGGCCCCAGACGCGCGAGCGCAAGGGGTCCCATGGGGGGATGGGGCGCTGGTCGGCCGAATAAGGCCGACCGTTTAGCGCGGCCGCCGAGATGTGAGGCCGGCCGGGGCCGCGGAAGCGGCCACGCCGAGCCTGGACAACGAGCGAGCGCGGATGGGGACGGACGCCTCGGACAGGACCCGCCAATATTGAGGTACTCTAGGATGCACCGACTACGACATCTGCGCCATGTGTGTTTAGCCGTGGTCTTCGTTGTCATGGCTGCGGCGCCCGCGCTGGCCCAATCCCAGCAACTAAAGGCAACGGTGGACAGGGACCAGCTCGGGGCCGGCGACGCCGCTCAACTTTATCTCACCTTCGAGGGGACGCAGGACATCCCGGCCCCGTCTTTATCCCTGCCGCAGGGACTGACAAGCCGCTATGTCGGGCCGACGTCGCGCATGTCCGTCGTCAACGGGCAAACGACCTCCTCCGTGACCCACCGTTATCTCCTCATCCCCCAGCAGGCCGGCTCCTTCCGGGTGGGCCCCTTCCACTTCACCATCCACGGCACGACCTATACGGCCCCGGCCATCACCCTGGAAGTGGTGGCCGCCGGCACCCCGGTCTCAGCCGCTGCGGCAACCGAAGGCGGACCGCCTGCCGGCCGCCTTGAAGACCGGATCTTCGTAACGCTGGAGACGAAAAAAAACACGCTTTACCTGAATGAAAAGGCGCTGTTGACGGTCAAGCTCTATGTGAACCAGGTCGCCATCCGCGACGCGAACTTTCCTGTCTTCGAGAACGCCGGCTTCACGATGGAGCGCATCGGTACGCCCCGGCAGTATCAGATCAACAAAAACGACCTGCTTTATAATATCCTGGAATTCAATCTGTTGTTCTTCCCGACGCGTACGGGTGATCTGACGCTGGGCCCGGCGCGCGTGCAGTGCACGCAGCTCATCAGCCGCAAAAACAACAACTTTCCGGACGAATTCTTCTCCAGCTTCTTCGGTGCCCAGGAGACGCACGGGCTGGAACTCGCCTCCAACGCGCTGCCCATCACGGTCCTGCCGTTCCCGGAAGAGGGCAGACCGGTCGACTTCAAGGGTGCGGTCGGACAATTCACCCTGAACGCGCAGATCGCGCCCGGCCGCGTCGCCCTCGGTGACCCGGTCACGCTCACCATGAAGGTGACCGGAGACGGCAACCTCAAGACCGTTTCGACGCCGGTGCTCGCCGGCATGCAAGGATTCAAGACGTATGACGCGCAGCGCACGGAGACCGAACGCGAGGTCGCCTTTGAGCAGGTCCTCGTGCCCAGGGACGCGGACCTCACGCAGATCCCCGCCGTTGGGTTCACCTATTTTGACCCTTCGACCCGCCGATACAAGACGGCCCGGGCCGGCCCCTTTCCTTTAGAGGTCCTGGCGAGCGGGTCACCCGGCGCGACCAAGGTGGTCGAATCCAAAGAGGCGGCGGCCCAGCCGCGCGCCCCCGAAGAGCTCGGATCGGACATCATCTATATCAAAGAAGACCCGGGCCGCTGGCAGAGCCCGCAGGCCCGCCTCTACCGCCACCCTGTCGTGGCCGTCTTCTTGGCCGTACCCCTCTTGATCCTCCTGGGCCTCTGGTCCTGGAGCGAGCACCAGTACCGGCTTTCGACGGATACCGCGTACGCCCGGCGTCTGCGCGCGTCTCCAAAGGCCCAAAAAGGATACCGGCAGGCGGCCGCCGACATGGCCGCGGGCCGGCACCAGGAATTCTATGCCGGCGTCTCGCGCACGCTTCGGGAATTCCTGGCCGACAAGTGCCGGGCATCCGCTCCGGCGATCACCGCCGCGTCCCTGGACTCACTGCCCGGCTGCGACCGCCTTGACGAGAACGGGATAAAGACCATCAAGGACCTGCTGACCAAAAGCGATGACATCCGTTATGCCTCCCTCGCGGCGTCGCCGGACGAGATGAAGGAAGACCTGGCGCTTCTGCGCCAGGCCCTGGACCGGATAGAAAAGATCCATGCATAAAAAACGCCTCTTCTTATTCGTCGGCATGAGCGTGTTCACGGCCCTCATCCTGGGTCCGGCCCCGGAGGGACACCCGCAGGACGCGGCCTTTGCCAAGGCGAACAACCATTACAAAAACGGCGAGTTCAAGGAGGCGATCGCCGCCTACGAATCCATCCTCGGGGAAGACCGGGCCTCGGCGGCCCTGTACTTTAATCTGGGGAACGCCTACTTCCGGCGGCATCAGCTCGGCCGCGCCCTGCTCAGCTACGAGCGCGCCCGGCGCCTGCGGCCGCGTGATCCCGAGATCCAGACCAATTTGCGTTTGGCCCGGTCGAACTTACCCTATGTGCGGCCTGCCGGCATGAAACTCTTCAAAAGGATCAGCCGCATGCCGTTCCAATGGATCAACCTCGACGAGGGGACTCTCGGCGTCCTCTGTGTCTATCTGGCCTTGATGGCCCTGCTCTGCGTCATGGCCCTGCGAAAGACGGCGCGCAGACGGCTCAAGGTCCCCGCCCAGGCCCTGGCCGTCATCTTTGTCCTTGGATTGTCCCTGATGTATGTTAAAATAATGGACCTGGGCCGCGAGGCCCTTGTGGTCCGCCCGCGGGCCGAGGCGCGCTTCGCGCCTTTCGAAAAAGCGACGGTCCACTTCGAGCTCACCGAGGGGATGGCCGTCACCGTCGTCGACGAGAAACAAGGATGGCTTAAGGTGGAGCGGCCGGACGGCAAGACCGGCTGGCTCCCGGACGACGCCGTCGCTCTCATGTAGATCCGTTTCAGGAGGACTCCATCGTGCCCCCGACCACCGAGCTCCTCAACGACTGCTATCAGCGTCTCTTGTCCGGCCGCGCCTCCTGGCAGTGGCAACGCATCGGCGCACAGCGACGCGCCGGCGTGACCGCGCCGCTCTTCAGTGTGTTCTCCGAGGCGAGCTGCGGGATCGGCGAATTCCCCGATATCCGGCTCCTCGTCGACTGGTGCCGCAAGACGGGGGTGTCCTTCATCCAGCTGTTGCCCATCAACGACGTGGGCTTTGCCTTCCGGCCCTATGATGCCCAAAGCATGTTCGCGCTCGACCCCATGCACCTGTGCCTTCACCATCTCAGGGGGGTGGAGCCCGGCAAATGGGATAACGCCATCCAGGCGCTCAGAGAGCGGTTCCCGACGGGCCGCGGCCGCGTCGACTACCGCATCAAGGGCGCCAAGCTCGAGCTCCTGTGGAGGATCTTCGAGGAGTCGGCAGCCAAGATCCCCGCTGCCGGGATGACGGCTTACATCAAAGACAACGCCTATTGGCTTGAAGACTACGCGCTCTTTCGCGCGATAAAAGAACAACACCAGGAACGCGGCTGGACGGATTGGCCCCGGGAGCTCAAGGAACGCCGGCCCGCGGCCTGCGAGACCTTCGTGCGATCATGCAGCCGCACGCTGCTCTTTCAGAAGTGGCTTCAGTGGCAACTCTTCGAACAGCTCCGCGATACCAAGGCGTACGCCGCCAAGAACGGTGTCCTCCTCATGGGCGATCTGCCGTTCCTCGTCTCGCGCGACAGCGCCGATGTCTGGTCCCATCAGGACCACTTCAAGCTGGACCTCGCCGCGGGCGCGCCGCCGGACATGCTCTACTCCCAGGGCCAACGCTGGGGCATGCCGCCGTACAACTGGCCCGTTATCGCGGACAGCGGGTATGACACCGTGACACAAAGGCTCAGCTACGCGGCGAACTTCTATGACCTGTACCGCATCGACCACGTGGTGGGCATGTTCCGCGTCTGGACCATCCCGGTCAACGAGCCCGAGGCGACCGCCGGCGTCAACGGCAGCTTCGATCCCGTGGACGAAAAAGAATGGGAGGGCCACGGCCGTCGCCTGCTGGACGTCCTGCTCGATAACACCGCCATGCTCGCGTGCGCCGAGGACCTGGGGACGATCCCCCCGTGTACCGTGCGCGTGCTCGAGGAGTACGGCATCCCCGGCATCGACGTGCAGCGCTGGACGCGCGATTGGGGCAAGACCTATGACTTCAAGGCCGTGGAAGCCTACCGGCCCGTGGCCATGGCCACGCTCGCGACGCACGACATGAGCACCCTTTTGGGCTGGTGGCGGTTCGAGGCCGGCACCGTCGACAAGAGGCTCTTTGAGCGCGCCTGCCAGGACCACGGCATCGCCTTTGACGCCGTGGCCGCGCGGCTCTTCGACCTGGCGCAGACGCGGCACAACAGGCTCCGGTGGAGCGAGCCGCGCCCGAACGAAGGGACGTTCCTGCAGATCATCGACAAGGAAGCGAAAGAGGCCTCGAGCCTCCTGGACCTCTTGCGCGGCTCCGTGCGCGAACGCGACCAGTTTCTCAGATTTCTCGCTTGCCCGCCGGGCACGGCCCTGGCCAACCCTCACATTTTCATGAAAAAAGCCCTTGAGCGCATCTGCGCGTCATCCTGCATCTTCGCCTGCGTTTTGCTGCAGGACTGGCTCGCCCTCGATACCTTCTTCGACTTCGACGTGTGGGAGGCGCGCATCAACTTCCCCGGCACCGTGGACGAACGAAACTGGACCCTCGCCATCCCGCAGGCGCTCGAAGACGTCCAGGAGATGCCGGTCAACCTGGTCATCCAAAAGATCTTGAGCCAAAGCCAACGCCTCGTAACGTGAACAGGAGGGACCCATGAAAACCTTCTTATGTCAGGTCTGCGGCCACGTCGCCTTTGACGGGGCGCC
>CAZDLS010000059.1:0-9902 GCA_964506425.1 uncultured Planctomycetia bacterium
ACGCGACGTTGCGCAGCGCCGTCAGGCCCAGGCCCAGGAAGACGAGCCCCAGGAGCACCTCCGTGACATTGACGCGGCGGCCGTTGAACCGGAAGGAGAACAGCGCGATGATGATCAGGACCTTGAGATAGACCATGTGCTGAAGGTCGAGGAGGTTCCTGAATGTCAGCGGCGCCTTGAGCTCCTGGATGTGCTCGAAGATGATGCCTCCCCCCTGCGCCAGGTCGCGGCCCACGAGCAACGGATAGGCGGCGCCGGTCAGCCCCTGCGGGTTGACGGCCGAGGCGAGGATGAGGCAGAAGAAGGTCACCGTCAGGTCGGCCACCTGCTTGTCGTCGCAGCGGCCGCTCTCCTTCCAGGCCGCCGGCATGGGCAGCCCGCGCTTGGCGAGCTCGCCGAGCAGAAAGATCAAGACGATCATGGGCCCGAGGAAGAAGAAGCCGTGCATGTTCGTCCAGAGGATCTGCAGCAACGGCAGCATCCAGAGGGCGCGCGCCTTGTACGTGGACCAGCCCCTGAGGAGGAAAAGGTACAGGACCACGAAAAAAAGGCTGAAGAGGTCAGGACGGATGGAGAAGCGGTAGGCCGCGCCCAGGAGCGTCGTGTAGAGGACGACGTAGATGAAGAGGAAGTTCTCCCGGACGCCGTCGTTGCCGATAAAGAAGAGCAGGAGGAAGATCCCGATGACGACGATGTTCTGCATGAGGATCAGGCCGTCCGCGCCCCCTGCCGCTTGAGAGAGGAAGGCGACGACCTGGAAGAGCCACTCGTGGTTGATCCAGGGGGTGCCCGCCTTGGTGAAGGAGAAGATGTCGACGAGCGGGATGGTGCGGGCCTTGAGGATGGTCTCGCCGGCCTTCAGGTGCAGCCACAGGTCGAGGTCGACGATCTCCCGGGAGGCGTACAGGACGAGAAGGGCGAAGAAGAAGACGATGAGTCCGCGGTGGACGATAAAGTGCAGGCCGGTGATCAGGCGGTTTCTGTCGAACATCTGTCGGTGTCGGTCTCCCGCCGTCATAAAAATTGGGCTGCGCCGTCGATCAGGGCGCGCGTGACCGGATGCCGGGGGTGGGCAAGGACGTCCCGGGTCTTACCTTCTTCGACTATTATACCAGAGCCCATGACACAAATTCTATCAGAAACATGGCTAACGACGTCCAGGTCATGCGAAATAAAGATAAGGGCCACCCCCCTCTTTTCCCTAAGCTCGGCGAGGTTGTTGAGGATGCCGGCCTGGATCGAGAGGTCGAGCGCCGAGGTGGGTTCGTCGCAGACGAGGAGCTTGGGTCCGCAGGCAAGGGCGCGGGCCAGGGCCGCGCGCTGGCGCTGGCCGCCGCTCAAGGACTGCGGCCGGCGCAGACCGATATCGGTATCGAGGCGCACGTCGGCGAGCGCCCGGCTGATGCGCGCCTGGCGCTCTCTTGCCATCCCATGGATGCGCAGCGGCTCTTCGAGCGACTCTCCGACGGTCAAAGACGGGTCAAAGGCGTCATGAGGGTTTTGGGAGATGAGCTGGATGTCACGCCCTGGATCGTGTATCGCCGGCCCGTAGCAGAGGCGGCCGGACGTCGGACGGATGATCCGGCACAAGAGGTGCGCCAGCGTCGTCTTGCCGCAGCCCGAGACGCCGACGATGCCCAGCGCCTCGCCTTCCCCGATGCGCAGCGAGACATCTTTTAAGGCCGTCAGAGATCGTGTCGGCTGCCAAAAGAGCGCGCCGGGCACCCGGTAGACCTTTGTCAGGTGTTCCGCCGTAAGTAACATCGGACTCCCTGGCCGTTGGGTTGCACGGTATTTTTTGGTATCTCTCTGTCGCATTCCTGAAGACGTTGCGCGCAGCGCGGATGAAAGGCGCATCCGCTCGGCAGGCAGCGGAAGTCCGGCACCTCGCCGGGGATGCTCGGCAGCCGGTCAGCCGCATCCCGGCCGGGCCGGCAGGCGAGGAGCGCCTGCGTGTACGGGTGCAGGGGTCTTTTGAGGACGGCCTCGGCCCCGCCTTCCTCGACGATGCGGCCGGCGTACATCACCAGCGCGCGGTCCGCGATCGTCTCGGCAAGACGGATGTCGTGCGTGATCCAGAACACGGCCCATCCGTTCTCGGCAGCGAGCTTCTTGATCAGATCGGCGATCTCAAGCCGCAGGTTCCGGTCGAGCCCGGTCGTGGGCTCGTCGGCGATGAGGACGCGCGGGGCGCAGGCCAGGGCCAGCGCGATGAGGACGCGCTGGTTCATGCCGCCGCTGAGCTGGTGCGGGTAGAACCTTTCAAGGTCCGGCACGTCCTTAAGCCCGACGCGTTCCAGCAGGCGTCTCGACTCCTTTTGCGCGGCCTGGTCATCGAGGCCGCGTGTCTGTGTCAGGGTCTCGCGGAGCTGCGCGCCGATGCAAAAAAGCGGGTCGAGGTGGGCCCTGGCCTCCTGAAAGATGTGTGCGATGCCCCGGCCGCGCCACCGCGCGCACGCCCGGGCATCGCGGGCCGCCTCACCGTCGAAGACCAGGCGGTCGAAGGAGATGCGGCTGTGTTCCGGCAGAAGGCCCGTCAGGGCCAGGGCCGTCGAGGTCTTGCCGCATCCGCTCTCGCCGACGCAGCAGAGGATCTCGCCCTCAAAGAGCGAGAACGAGACATCGCGGCAGACCCAGATCAGGCCCTTTGCCTGCGGCAGCCGGACCCGGAGGTTTTCAACGCGCAGGGTCTCTTTCATCGCGCAGGGTCTCTTTCATCCTCATGCCTCAGGGACGCGCGGGCCGATTCCCCCAGCGCGTTCAACGCGATCAGGATCAGGAAGATGGCGGCGCCGGGAAAAAGGCTCTGCCACCAGGCGACGCCGAGCGTCGATCTGGCGTCGGCGAGCATGTTCCCCCACGACGGGGTCGGCGGCTGGATGCCCAGCCCCAGAAAGCTTAAGCCCGCCTCGGCCAGGATCGCCCCGGCGACACCGAAGATGGCCGCCACGATCACCGGGCCGGCGGCGTTGGGAACGAGGTGCCTGAGGATGATACGGCCGTGCGAGGCGCCATAGGAGCGCGCGAGGAGCACGAAGTCCCTGTTCTTCAGCGACATGACCTCGGCCCGGACCAGGCGCGCCTGACCCATCCATCCCGTCAGGCCCAGGATCAAAATGATGTTCGTGGTCGAGGGTTCGAGCACGGCGATGACCGACAGGATGAGAAAGGTGATGGGGAAGCACAGGGCGATGTCGACGAACCGCATGAGGACTCCGTCGACCGCGCCGCCGAAGTAACCGGCCGTCGCGCCGATGAGGGCGCCGACGGCCGTGGCGATCAGGACGACGACAAAGCCGATGACGAGCGAGATGCGCGCCCCGGTCATGAGGCGGCTCAAAATGTCGCGGCCCAGCTGGTCCGTGCCCAGCCAGTGGATCCGGCCGGGGGGCGTCAGAAGACGCGCCTCATCCACCGTATCCGTCTGCCAGGGACACAAATGCGGACCCAGGACCCCGGCGGCCAGGAACAGGGCGATCAGGATAAGGCCGAAGCGTGTCTGTCTTCTATTTAAGAAGTCACGCAGCATTTTTCGGGTACCGTATGCGCGGGTCAGCCAAAGCGTAGCCGATGTCCGCGAGAAAGTTTCCCAGGAGGGTCAAGACGGCTCCCAGGACGAGCAGGGCCATGATCACGGGGTAGTCACGGGCCATGACCGACGAGTAGAAGAGCCGGCCCGTGCCGGGGATCGCAAAGATGGATTCGAAGATGACGCCGCCGCTGACCAGTCCCGGTATGCTCAGACCCACGATGGTGATGACGGGCAAAAGCGCGTTGCGCAGGCCGTGGCGGAAGATGACGAGGCGCTCGGGCAGACCGCGGCTGCGGCAGGCCAAAATGAAGGGCTGGCGCAGCGTCTGGACCATGTTTTGATGGACGTACCGGGAGATGCCGGCCAGGCTCGCTATCGCAGAGACGGTCACCGGCATGACGAGGTGGCGCGCCACGTCGATGATCTTTCCCGGGACAGAGAGGTACGCGTGGTCGATGCCCTGGATGCCGAAGACGGGCAAGGCGCCGAGCTTGACCCCCACGGCGTCCATCAGCAGCAGGGCCAGCCAGAACGTGGGCGCGGCAAAGAGAAGGAACAGGGCCAAGGAGACGGACCTGTCTATCCACGTGCCCTTTTTGACCGCGCACAACGCGCCCAGCGGGATGCCCAGGCCCAGGATGAGGACCAAAGAGGCGCCATTGATGAGGAGGGTGACGGGCAGCGCCTCGAGGATCTTGGCGAGGACGGACCGGCCGTCGGCAAAAGAGGTGCCGAAGTCCAGGCGGACCATGCGCACGGACCAGTCGCGGTATTGCTGCAGGAGAGGCTTGTCAAGGCCGTAGAGCTTCTCGAGCCGGTCGCGCACCTCGAGCGAGACCTTGGGGTTGAGCTCGGTCAAGGCGTCGCTCGGCCGTCCGGGCGCCAGGTGGATCACGAAGAAGCTGATCACGGTGATCCCGAGGAACACCGGCACCATCTGCCCTATCTTTTTAGCTAGAAATGTGATCATAGTATTTAGTTCGGCCGGATGGTGTCCCCCCCCATCCGGCCCATCAGAGCTCCATGGTGATGTGGTAGCGGCGCTGGTCTGCCGGGATCCACCACTTCGGCAGATTATGGCCTATGCCCGCCGGGGCGGGGTCGATCCCCTTGACCCGGCTCGCCACCGCCTCGAGGTTATCCGCGGAATAGAGGAAGAGCACCGGCTGTTGCGCGCTGATGATCGCGTGGATGCGGTGGTAGAGGCGCCGGCGTTCCTGCCGGTCAAAGGTCTGACGGGCCTTGATGAGCAGGTCGTCGACCTCGTCGTCCTTGTACGAGATGAAGTTGAACTCGCCCTCGCGCGTCTTGGACGAGTGCCAGATGTCATAACAATCCGGGTCGCGGCTCAGGGCCCAGCCCAGGAGAACCGCTTCGAAGCGTCTTTTGTCGATGAACTCGGACAAGAGCGCGCTCCATTCCAGGACCTTGATCTTGGCCTGGACGCCGACGGCCTTGAAGTATTTTTGGAGCAGCTGGGCTGTCTTGTGGCGCCGGTCATTACCCTGGTTGGTCAGGATAGTGAAGACAAAAGGCCTGCCGTCCTTGTCCACCCAGCCGTCGGCGTCCGTGTCACGCCATCCGGCCTCGGCGAGCAGGCACCGGGCCGCCTCCGGGTCAAAGCCGGCATCACGTACCGTCGGATCATACGCCCAGGACTGGGGGGCAAAGGGCCCGGTGACGATGCGGCCCATGCCCAGCAAGACGATGCGGATGATCTCTTCTTTGTCCACGGCTAAGTCCAGCGCCCGGCGCACGCGCACGTCCCGGAAGCGCGGGTCCGTCAGGTTGTATCCGAGATAGGTGTATCCAAAGCCCGGCGTCCGGAACTTCTGGTAGCGCTGCCGGAATGGGGCGCCGTCGGTCTGGCGCGTGTACTGCAAAGGGGTCAGGGACGCCGCATCCACGTCCTGCGTCTGAAGCGCGAGAAAGACCGTCGTCTCATCCGGGATCACGCGCTCAAAGAGGCGCGTGATAGGCGCCTCTTTGTCGAAGTAGTCCGGGAAGGCCTTTAGGGTGATGGTCTCGTTGCGTTTCCACGCCTCGAGGCGCCAGGGGCCGGTGCCCACAGGCGCCCCGGAGAAGTCCGTCGTGTTGAGATCGGCGTCCGCGAGGATGTGTTCGGGCATGATACCCATGCCCCAGCTGGCGAGCGCCGGGGCGAAGGGCTCGTCATACGTGACCACAACGGTATGGGGATCGGGCGCGTGGATGGAACTGACGAGGAGGAAGTCTCCGGCGTAGGCCGTGCGCACGCCCGGGTCCACGAGCTTTTTATAGGTAAAGAGGACGTCCCCGCTGTCAAAGGGGTGGCCGTCGTGCCAGACGACGTCGCGCCTGAGAGTAAAGGTGATGCTTAACCCGTCTTCACTGACGGTCCAGCGCTGGGCCAGGTCGCCCACCAGCTCCAGGTCGCGGTCATACTTCACGAGGCCGTTGAAGAGAAGGCCGCAGACAGCGGCGCTCGCGCTGTCCGAGGCGAGGATGGGCACGAGGGTGCGGGCGTCGGCCGCCGTTGCGAAGACGAGCGCCCCTCCCTTTTTCGGCGCGCTGGGTCCGGATGCCGACGCCGCGAGCGCAAAAACAAGCGTCCCGCCCAGGCATAAAAAAAGAAAGCCAAGCATGCGCAGGCCCTGGCTTTCCGGGATGGTCTTGTTGTGTGTCGTCTTCAAGAGCGCTTAGGTATTGGTGTCCTTTGCTTCTCCGGCGGTGACGGTGCTTGGTCCTTGAGGCGTATCCGCCGGCGTCGGGGTCCCCGCAGGCGCCTTCTCGGCAGCGGCATCAGCCGCCGGTTGCCCCGCCGCATCGGGTTTGGCGGGCGCTTCCGGCGCCGGGACCGCTGCCGTCGCTTCCTTTGCCGGGACGGCTGCCGCCGGTCCCTCTGCCCGCGGCCGATAGCTCGTCTCGATGAGTGACTTGCCCTTTTGCAGGGACAAGAAGGCCAGCGACAGGCACGTCAGAAAGAAGGCCACGGCGAGGACCGAGGTCGATTTGACGAGAAAGGTATTGGTCTTGGTGCCCAGGATCGACTCGGCCGAAGAGAAGGAGTCGATCAACCCCCCGCCCCGTCCCTGCTGGATCAAGACGAGGAGGATCAATAAAAGGCAGATAACGACGTGGGCCGCGATGACTAAGACAAACATGGAGTGATGAGCGCTCCTTTCGATTTACCGGCGCCGGCGCTGATCCCGCACGGGCCGGACGGGATCCTGTCTCAAGTTTTCCGCGATGCCGCGATGGTGACGATATCGGTAAAGCTTTGGGCGTCGAGGCTCGCGCCGCCGACGAGGGCGCCGTCGATGTCGGGTTGCGCCACGAGGTCCCCGGTGTTGTCGGGCTTGACGCTACCTCCGTAAAGGAGGATCATGGCGCCGGCCGCCTCTTTTGAGAAGAGTCCCCCCAGGAGCTTGCGGATATACGCATGGACCTCCTGGGCCTGCCCGGGCGTGGCGGTCTTGCCCGTGCCGATGGCCCAGACAGGTTCATAGGCGACGACGATCTTCAGGGCCTGTTCGCCGGAGAATCCGGCCAAGCCGTTCGTCAGGTGGTCAGTGACCACGTCAAAAGTCTTTTCCGCCTCGCGCTGTGCCAGCGTCTCGCCGACGCAGACGATCGGTGTCAGTCCCGCCTTCAGGAGCGCGGCCGTCTTCTTGTTCACGGTCTCGTTCGTCTCGTGAAAGAACTGACGGCGCTCGGAGTGGCCGACGATGCCATAGGTGCAACCCAGGTCCTTGAGCATCGTCGCGGCCACCTCGCCCGTGAAGGCGCCGGCAACCTCCCAATAAACGTCCTGGGCCCCCAGCTTCAGGTTGGATCCGGCGATGACCTCGTTGACGGCGTCGAGGGCCGTGAAAGGAGGACACAAGGCGATGTCCACGGTCTCGATGTCGTAAAGCGCTCTCTTGAGGCCGTTGGCCAGCGCGATGGCTTCGGTGACGGTCTTGTTCATCTTCCAGTTGCCCGCGAGAAGAAGCCTGCGCATGTTATTTGTCTTTCAGGGCGGCGATGCCCGGCAGGAGCTTGCCTTCCATGAACTCGAGCGAGGCGCCGCCGCCGGTCGAGATGTGCGTCATCTTGTCCTGGAGGCCGAAGTGTGCAACGTCGATGGCGGTGTCGCCGCCGCCGATGATCGTCTTGGCGCCGGTCTTCGTGATGGCCTCGGCGACCTCTCTCGTCCCCTTGGCGTAGCGCTCGTCTTCAAAGATGCCCAGCGGCCCGTTCCAGCAGATGGTCCGGCAGTCTTTGAGCCTGTCGATAAACAACCGGATCGTCTTTGGTCCTATGTCAACGGCGATCATCCCGTCGGGGATGGAGGCGTCCGTTGTCGTCTCCACGCGGCCGGGCGTCTCGATCTTGTCCACGATCAGGTGGTCCACCGGCAGGACGATCTCAACGCCGGCCTCCTCGGCCTTGCCCAGTGTCTCCCTGGCAAGGTCGATCTTGTCGCTTTCAAGCTTGGAGTTGCCGATCGGCAGGCCCTGCGCCTTGAGAAAGGTATAGGCCATGCCGCCGCCGATGAGGAGGCGGTCCGCCTTTTTGAGCAGGTTCTCGATGACGCCGATCTTGTCCGAGACCTTGGCTCCGCCGAGGATGACGGCAAAGGGTTTCTGGGGCGCCTCGAGGGAGGTGCCCAGGTATTCGATCTCCCTGTCCATGAGGAGTCCGGCGACCGCCGGCAGGTAGTGCGCCACGCCTTCCGTGGAGGCGTGGGCGCGGTGGGCCGCGCCAAAGGCGTCGTCCACGTAGAGGTCGGCGAGCCCGGCCAGATCCTTGGCAAAAGAGACGTCGTTTTCCTCCTCTTGGGCGTGAAAGCGCAGGTTTTCAAGGAGCACGACTTTTTCGCTGGACGCGTCGATCCCTTTTCTGACGGTCTCCCCGACGCAGTCGTCGAGCTTCTTCACGGGCGCCTTGATGAGCTGGGAGAGCCTCTCGGCGACCTTATCGAGGCGCAGGTCCTCCTTGACATGACCGTCCGGCCGGCCCAGGTGGGTCATGAGGATAAGCTTCCTGGGGCCCTGCTTCAGGATGTACTCGATCGTGGGCAGGGCCGCGCGGATGCGCGCGTCATCGGTGATGGCGCCTGTCTTCTTGTCGCGCGGGACGTTAAAGTCCACGCGCATAAGGACTTTTTTGTCTTTTGTGTCAATGTCTTTGACGGTCATCTTGTTCATGAAGGCCTCCCGGCGAGGCATCATTATACCAAATTATCCTGCCTTGTAAAGCCGAAAGTGGCCAGGCACAGGCCGGTCAGGACCCAGAAGATCAAAGCGCCGTGGGAGGTCTGCAGGCTTGATTCAAAGAGGCCGTGGATCAGATAGGCGATAAGCGCCATGGCCAGGCCCGTGTTCAGGACGGCGTGCCTGCCGCCGGCCGGACTCCTCCCTCCCCGTCTCAAGAGCCGGCGCAGGATAAAGACGACGAGTCCGAGAAAGGCGGCCGATCCCGCGAGCCCGGTCTCGCAGGCGAGCTGCATGAACATATTATGGGCATAGGGCGCCCCTATCCCGTAAAAGGGATCGCCGGGATGGGCGCGCGCGACGTAATTTTGGGAAAAGGTGTTGAGGCCGTGGCCGAAGAAGGGCCTCTCCAGAAAGATCTGCCAGCCGATCGCCAGCATGCGTCCACGGCTGGCGAGGTTTTCCGTCAGGAGGAGCACGAGGTCGCGGCGCAGCTCGCCGGGGATGGAAAGAAAGGCGATCGGTACCCCCAGAAGAAGGATGTTCAGCCGAGGCCTGCGCAGCACCATCGTGGCGATGAAGAAGACGCACGTGAGGACGAGCGGGCTCGCCGGGGTGAAGGTCAGGATGATGGCGCCCAGCAGGACAGCGGCCGCCCCCGTTTCTTTCAGGATCGAATGTTTCGCGGCGGCGATGAGGACGACGATCAGACCGGCCAGGACGCATTCGAGGTAGATGGCCAGGGATGCGGCCTGCTGGAAGGGCCCTGTGATCCGCACGACCATGCCCTCGGGATAGGTCATCAGCGGCCGCAGGGAGAAGAGGTCGCCGCCGGCGGCAAGCTGGTAATACCCGTCAAGGGCTGCCACGACGGCGCAGGCGAGGATGAGGGCGAGCAGGCGTTTTAGGCTCGAAGGCTTGTGCAGACCCAGGACACCTGCGAGCACGCAAAAGAGGTATAAGAGGCTTTTGCGCAGCCCCACGAGGTTCAGGGGCAGTGTCTGTGGGTTGGCGAGCGTCGCGGCCAGGCACGCGGCAAAAAAGAGATAGACAGGCCTCAGGTGTCCCCGCGCGAGCTGCCGCTTCGTCCCGCCGAAGAGACCAAGCAAGACCCCCAGGCCGGCCAGGCCGATGCCCAGGCTCGCCAGGCTGTTGTAGAATGCCAAAAAGGCGCAGAGGAACGCCAGGCCGTA
>CAZDLS010000060.1:0-9459 GCA_964506425.1 uncultured Planctomycetia bacterium
GCCCCCTGATTCGAGTCGTGAAAGCGTTGGAAGAGTCCACCGCGCCGGACCAGGCGGCGGTCGACGAGCGGGCCGGACTGGGCGTTCTCCAGACGGAGCGGGGCTGCCTGCCGCTGGCGGCCCTGGGCCTGAATTTGTTCCTGGCCGCCGCGGTCTTTTGGGCGGGGCAGGTCCTCTTTGACCGCGGCCGGCTGTATCTGGATGTCTTTCTGCCGCTCTTGCTCATCGTCGTCACCTACGGGGTGTGTCTCTTCGAGCGGTTCCTGGCGGAGTCACGGCGGCGCCAGTTGATGGAGAAAGAGCTTGAGATCGCCCGCAAGATCCAGGCCCACTTTTTGCCGCGCGGGACCGTCGCCTGCGCGGGGCTCGATGTGCAGGCCCTGATGAAGCCGGCGAAGTACGTGGCCGGCGACCTCTACGATATCGTCCGCCTGGGCGAGGAGCGGTTGGGGGTCTTTGTCGGCGACGTCTCGGGCAAGGGCGTGCCGGCCGCCTTGATCATGGCGCAGACGGTGTCGCTCTTCCGCGTCTTCGCGCGGACCTTTGAGGCGCCCCACGATGTCTTTAAGGCGCTCAACCGGGAGCTGGCCGATATCCTCGACGGGCGTTTCGTGACGGGGATCTATCTGGTCATCGACGCGTCGTCGCGTTCGGTCCGGGCGGCGTGCGCCGGGCATCCGCCCATGCTCGTCGTGCGTCCCGGCGGCGAGGTCGAGGAGCGCGTCGTTGCGGCCGGCCCGCCGCTGGGGGTCGTGAAGGACTACGCGTATGAAGAGGCCGCGCAGTCGCTGGGGCAGGGGGACCGCCTCTTTCTTTATACCGACGGCATCACGGAGGCGCGCAACAGCAGGGGGCAGGAGTACGGTCTTGCGCGCCTGCAAACGGCCCTGACGCAGCTCGCCGACAGGCCGCCGGACGCCGCCTTAAAAGAGCTGGCGGTCCTCGTGGAGCGCTTCCAGGGCAAGGGCGTGCAGTTCGACGACATCACGGCCGTCGTCGTGGATCTCAAATAACCAGGAGGGGGGAGACATGGCGTTGACGATCAAGGTCCAGGAGAGGGAGCAGGGTGTTTTTGTCGTGGCGCTGGCGGGTTCGCTCGATTCCGCGACGTACGGGGAGATGGAGGAAAAGGTGACGCCCTTTCTGATGGAGACGACCCGGGCGCTCATCCTTGACCTCAAGCAATTGGAGTACATCAGCAGCATGGGCGTCTCCGTTATCCTCAAGGCGAAGAAGGGCATCGAGGGCTTCGGCAACAGCTTCTTGATGATCAACATGCAGCCGCAGATCAAGGCGGTCTTTGAGATCATCAAGGCCCTGCCGGCCATCGCGCTGTTCGAGAACCTGGAGGAAGCGGACGCCTACCTGACCGAGATGCAGCGCCGCGCCAAAGAAAAGGCCCGCGACGAAGACCGGTCATGAACGCGGCAGGACAGCTAAGGAGGTCGCACCCTGGAAGCGAAATGGCGGGGTCCGGAGCGCCGGCGGTTCAAGCGCGCGGTCCTCAGCGTCCAGGCGAGCATTAAAATGACGCGGGTCCCCGGCGGGGGCATGCCGTCCGCCGAGGCGCATGCGGCGCGCATCCTGAATATCGGCGAGGGGGGCCTCGCGTTCCTGTCCGAGGCCGAGGTGCCGTTGGGCGTCGAGCTCGAGGCGACCTTTAGCTTTATCCTGAGCGGCCGGCAGGAACGTCCGGTCACCGTGGCGTGCCGGACATGCTATTGTCAGCTAAGGGGGGATTATAAGACTTACCAAGTGGGGTGTGAGTTCACCGGCATCCCCGAAGCCGATAGGAAGCTCATCGCGGATTATGTCGCGTCCGCCTGGGCGGCCCGCAGATCCAAAGCATAAAATATCGCGCGATGAAAGCCGAAAAATCCTCGCGGCAAAAAGGATCCTTCCGCCGTCACCTTCTCTTTATCCTCATCCTGCTCGTCCTGGGGAGCCTCATCTATTCCAACACGCTGCACAGCCCTTTTCAATTCGATGATGAGCATACCTTATTGGAGAATCTGGCCCTGCGTCACGTCCGGCACCTGGGTCCTATCTGGCGTTATTGGCCGACGCGCTTCTTGACGTTCTTGTCCTTCCTCGGCAACTATCGCCTGCACGGGTTGAAGGTGGAAGGCTATCACTTTTTCAACCTGGCCGTCCACCTGGGCGCAGGCCTTCTGGTCTGGTGGTTGGGTTTGTTGACCTTTGCGACGCCCGTCATGAGAGAACGCGCGATCGCGCGCCATGCCGGCCTTCTTTCTTTTTTTGCGGCCCTGGTCTTTGTGGCGCACCCCCTGCAGACCCAGGGCGTGACATATATCATCCAGCGCGCCGTCTCCCTGGCGGCATTCTTTTATCTCGCCTCTCTCGCTCTCTATGCGCGGTCCCGCCTGCTGGAGGAAGACCGCGGGCCTGCGGGCCTGCGGCGCTTGTGTCTCGGCGGTTCGCTGGCGGCCGGTGTCGCCGCCATGTTCTGCAAGGAGATGGCCATCACCCTCCCCGTGACGGTCTGTCTCTACGAGTTCAGCTTTTTAAAGACAGAGGGCCGCAGCGCCTTTCGGCACGCGGCCCCCTATGCGCCGCTCCTTTTCGTCATTCCCGTGACGATGATGGCGACGCACTCCGTCGACTTCCTCGGGATGCGGCGCATATCCGAATCCCCGCCGGGCCTCTCGCCCCTTGAGTATCTCCTGACCCAGTTCAGGGTCCTCGTTACCTATCTGCGGCTGCTCATCCTGCCCTTGAACCAGAACGTGGACTACGATTATCCCGTTGCGCACGGCTTGCTTGAACCCTCCGTCGTGGCGAGCCTGGCGCTTCTCGTCGGTCTTTTCCTTCTTGCCGTGAGGCTGTTCCGCCGCCACCGCCTCATCTCGTTCTGTATGTTCTTTTTTTTCATCGCCCTTTTGCCGGAATCGAGCGTCATACCCATCCGGGACGTCATCTTCGAGCACAGGCTGTATCTGTCCATGGCGGCTTTCGGCTTTTTGGGGGCGGCCGGCCTGTACCACCTCGTGGGGACGAAGAGCGTGCGGCTCATGGCCGTGGCGGGGCTCCTCCTCATCGCTTGTTATGCGGCCCTGACCTTTGCCCGCAACGCCGCCTGGACGGAGAGGCTGGCCCTCTGGGACGATACCGTCAAAAAATCTCCCGGCAAGGCGAGGCCCTATTTCAACCGGGGTTATGTCTATCAGGACAAAGGGCAGTTCGAGCGCGCCATCGCCGACTACAGCAGGGCGATAGAACTTCGGCCGGATTATGCCCAGGCCTACAGTGTCCGGGGGACGGCCTATGCCGAGACAGGGGCCCCGGACCTCGCCCTCGCCGATTTCGACAAGGCGCTCTCCATCGACCCGCAGGACCATGAGGCGTATGTCAACAGGGCCGCCGTGAACAGCGGCAAGGGGTTCTTCGACCTCGCCCTCGCGGACCTGGAAAAGGCCGAGGAGATCAAGCCCGATTATGTCAGGATCTATCACAACCGGGGTCTGGTGTACAAGACGATGGGGGCCTTCGAGTGTTCTCTGGCCGAGTTCAACAAAGCGATCGAGCTGAAATCCGACTTTATCGAGGCCTATGTCAACCGGGGAAGCCTTTATGGCATCATGGGGGATCTTGATCTCGCCCTTGCGGACTTCAACACGGCCCTGGCCTTCGATTCCGGTTACGCGCCGGCATACGTCCAGAGGGCGATCGCCTATGTCATGAAAGGGGAGTATGCCGGGAGCCGTGCCGATGTGCGTCGGGCGCAAGAGCTCGGTTATCAACCGGACCCTCTGCTGATCGCAGAGATCGAAAGGCTCGCCGCAGGTAAAGACGCAGGCGCGAGAAGGAAGCGATAGGGTGAGTGCTTTTGTCCTGGAGTCCGTGGCGCTGAGTCTTTACGCGGACTTTCGTGTTATAATGGCGGCATGGCGCGTCTCTCAAAGGACCTCACGGTCGCGGCCGCGGTCTTCCTCGTCCTGGCCGTTACGTCGGCGGCCTTCCGGCCGTCCTTGAAGAACGGGTTCGTGAACTGGGACGACCCCCAGTACGTCGTGGAGAACCCCGGGATCCGGTCCCTGTCAGCCGCCGCCGTCGGGAAGATCTTCTCCTCCTTTTCCGTCGCCAACTACCAGCCCCTGACCCTCCTCTCTTATGCGCTGGACTATCGCCTCTCCGGCGACGACCCCAACGGGTACCACGCGACCAATTTGGGCCTCCATCTCTTCAACGGTCTGCTCGTCTTCTGGCTTGTCCTCTTGATCGGCGGCAGGGTCTGGGTCGCCTGCCTGACAGCTCTGCTGTTCGGCGTCCATCCGCTGCACGTGGAGTCCGTGGCGTGGGTGAGCGCGAGAAAGGATGTGCTCTACGGTTTTTTCTTCCTGGCCGCGCTGGTCTCTTACGTCCATTACCTGCGTCGGCCGCAAGCGCGTCGGTATTATTACGGGAGTCTTGTCCTGTTCCTCTTCTCTCTCCTGTCGAAGGCGACGGCCGTCACCCTGCCCCTCGTCTTGCTCCTCCTTGATCGCTATCCCGGCCGGACCGACCGCAAGCTCGCCCTCGCGGACAAAATACCCTTTTTTGTGTTGGCGCTCGTCTTCGGCGGCCTCGGATTCTTCGCGCAGCACGCGGCCGGGGCGGTGCGCCGGCCGGAGCTCTTCAATCTCGTCGACAAGCTGTTGATCGTGCCCTTTGCCCTGGCCTTTTATCTCTTTAAGACGGTCTGGCCCGTTGGCTTGAGCTGTCTGTATCCGTACTTCGCCTTTCCCGGCAATCCGATCTTCTTCGCGTCGTTGATCGCGCTCTTCGTCGCGGGACTGGGCGGGGCCGTCTTCGCGTGGGGGCGCTCGTCGCGTGTCGTCGCCTTCAGCAGTCTCTTTTTCCTATTGACGCTCTTGCCGGTCCTGCAGATCGTGCCGCTGGGCCGGATCATCGTGGCGGACCGCTACGCGTACCTGCCGCTCCTCGGGCTCTTCTACGGGTTCAGCGAGGGGATGGCGTGGTTGTATGCAAGGGATCTCCGGCAAGGGGGCAGGGTTGTCCGGGTCTTTCTGATTGTCCTCGCGGCGGGATGCGTCGTGGGGCTGGGGGCTATGACGGCGAGGCGCTGCACGGTCTGGAGGGACAGCGGGACGCTGTGGCGCGACGCCCTCCTCCGCCATCCGGCTTCGTCCATCGCCTGCAACAACCTCGGCGTCTTCTACGCGCACAGCGGCAGGCAGGAGGAGGCGGCACGGATGTTCAGGAGGGCGTTGGCGATCGACCCGGCCTACGCCGGCCCCCGCAATAACCTGTTGCTGCTTGAAGGAAGGTAAGCGCCGAAGGGGAGAGCCGGACCGTCTCCTTCTTTTTTATCAGTGATCCGGGACGCTCGATTATGCTTGTTGAGGACACGGGGTTCTTATATACTGTTTTTTCAGGCGGCCGCGCAGGCCGTCGCGCACGTGAAGGATCTTTTCGGAGCCGCCCATGACCGTTCCGGGATCAGATAGCAAGGACTGCGCTGCCGTCCTGCAGTTGGATTCTTGCTCTAACAGTTGCCTTTTTTGTAATCCGGAGAGGCAGCGCCGTTATGTGACGGAAAAACGGCTGAAGATATTGGAAATGAATTTGCTGAGCCAGGTCTTGAGCTTAAGGAGACAGGGGTATCATCGCTCCATCGAGATATCGGGGTCCGATCCCTTGGAGTACGGAAAGATCGCCCCCTTCATCGAATATTTAAAGACCGATCTGGGTTTTCAAAGCGTCGTTTTATCGACCCACGGGAGGCTGTTGCGCGATCTAAGGTTGGTCAGGGAATTGAGCAGGGCGGGCCTGGATCAATTGAGGATACCTCTTTATGGTTCCCGGGAGAGTATCCATGATTCGGTGACGCAGGAGAAAGGCAGCTTTCAGGAAACATTGAAGGGCATCCGCAATGTCCGGCGCCACGCGCCCCATATCCACATAACGGTCACGTCTTTGGTCATGAAGCAAAATTATAAGGATGCGCTCGGCATCTTTCTGTTGGCATGTCGTTATGCCTCCTGTGTTTATTTTTCTGTCCCGTTCATAAAAAGGATGAAGGACGCCGGTAAATTCGTCGTTTCCTTTTGGGAGATGAAGCCCTATTTGCAGGTTCTCCTGGCCGTGAGCGACAAGACGGATAAGCCCTTTGAGATAATGGATGTGCCTTTTTGCGTCTTCGGGTTTTATAGGGAGAATATAAGGAATAAAACGGGCCCGCCCGCGATATCGGCTTCTTTTTCCATACCATCGCAAGACAGGTCCCGCACATCGGCCCTGCCGGCTTATCGAATTAAAAAAAAGCCGTCCTTTTGCAGGACGTGCTCTTTGGGCGATCGATGTGACGGTTTTTATGTCCGATATTTGAGACTGTTCGGGAGCAAGGGATTTACGCCGCTCGCAACGCCCGCCTCCTAAGACCCCCCTTTTTTATTTTTCACGGATAAGGAACGGCCGGGATGTTTTTTAGAAAATGCCGGGGGAGGGACTCGAACCCTCATGGCCGTTAGGCCACCGGTTTTTGAGACCGGATCGTCTGCCATTCCGACACCCCGGCTGGATCTACAGGGTTGCGTAAAACGCCGTACGCGCGTCTTCTCTTACCCTTCGCCACCTACTTACCCGGCCTGTCCATCCACCGCAGTAATTCCAACGGCAACGGGAAGACCACCACGGACGATTTCTCCGTCGACATGTCCATCAGCGTTTGCAGGTAGCGCATCTGCAGCGACATCGGTTGTTTCTGCAGCACCTCGGCGGCCATCGCGAGTTTTTCCGAGGCCTCGTATTCGCCCTGGGCCGAGATGACCTTGGCGCGGCGCTCGCGCTCGGCCTCGGCCTGGCGCGCCATGGCGCGCTGCATCTCCTGGGGCAGGTCCACGTGCTTGATCTCGACGTGGGAGACCTTGACGCCCCAGGGGTCGGTCGCCTTGTCGATGATGTCCTGCAGTTCCGCGTTGATCGATTCGCGCTCGGACAACAGGTCGTCCAGGGTCACGCGGCCCAGCGTGCTGCGCAGGGATGTCTGTGAGATCTGGGACGTGGCGAAGTGGAAGTCTTCGACCTCGATGATGGCGCGGTTGGGGTCTATGGCCCGGTAGTAGACGACGGCGTTGACCTTGACCGAGACGTTGTCTTTGGTGATGACGTCCTGGGGCGGCACGTCGAGCGTGATGGTGCGCATGTCCACGCGCACCATGCGGTCGATGGGGAAGAGCACGAGGACGAAGCCCGGCCCTTTGGGCTTGGTCAGGATCCGGCCCAGCCGGAAGATGACCGCGCGCTCGTACTCGTTGAGGATCTTGAGGCAGTTGAAGACGTAGACGGCAAGGATGACGCCCAGGATCATGGGAAAGCTCATGCGTTACCTCCGGTTTAAGGTTGCGGCCCGGCGGCAGGAGGCCGCCCAGGGAGGCCTATTTTGACACGATCAGCTTTATCTTGTCAATGCCGACGACCTTGATCTTTTCGCCCTTCTGGATATTCTTGCCGTCCTGGCTCAAGGCGGTCCATAGCTCGCCGTTGACAAAGGCCTGGCCTTCGGGCGCGATGTCGGTCCGGGCCGTGCCCGTCTCGCCGATGAGGGCCTCGGGCCCTGTCTGGGTCCTGGTGCGGTGGGCCTTGACCACGCGCGACACCAAAAAGAGGACGATGCCCGCCACCGCCACCACGAAGGGCAAGACAACGCTCAAGGAGACCTTGAGTCCCAGAAGCGGCGAGTCGATGAGCATGAGCGATCCCAAGACCATGGAGACAGCGCCGCCCAGCGTCAGGAGGCCGAAGGTGGCCGGGGTCAGCGCCTCGGCGATAAAGAGGATGACGGCGAGCGCGATCAAAAGGACGCCGGCGTAGTTGATGGGCAGGACGGCAAACGCATAGAAGGCGACGATGAGGCAGATGACGCCGGCGACACCCGGGAAGACGGAGCCCGGGTGCGTGATCTCGATGAAGAGGCCGATCATCCCCAGGAGCATGAAGATGTAGGCGATGTTGGGGTGGATGACCGTGCTCAGGATGTCCTGGCGTTTCGTCATGGGGAGCGCCACCAGGCGCGCCCCTTTTGTATGGAGCGTTATGGGTCTTTCCAGGACGGTCACGGTGAGGCCGTCCATCTTCTGCAAGAGGTCGTTTCTGTCGGCGGCCACGATGTCGATGACGCCGAGCGACAGGGCTTCTTTTTCCGTCGCCGAGGCGCTCTCGCGCACGGCCTTGCGGGCCCACTCCGCGTTGCGGCCGCGGCTCTTGGCGATGGTGGCGACCCACGCGAGCGTGTCGTTGAGGATCTTGTCCTGCATGGGGTTCGCCGACTCCCCGGCGCCTTCCCGCGGCTTTTCTTCCTCCGTCGTTTCTTTTTTCTTTTTTTCGGGAGTTCTTTCTTTTGGGGCCGCCTCTTTCTTATCACGCAGGGCGTCGGTCAGGTCCTCGATGGCCTTCTTGAGCGGCGTTTCCCCTTTTTGGCCGTCGCCCATCATCACGGGGTGCGCGGCGCCGATGTTGGTGGAGGGCGCCATGGCCGCCACGTGGGCGGCGAGCGCGATGAAGACGCCGGCCGAGCCCGCGCGGGAACCGCCGGGCGCGACATAGACGACGACGGGGACGGGCGCGTTCAGGACCGCCTTGACGATGCGGCGCGTGGATTCGAGCAGCCCCCCGGGCGTGTCCATTTCGATGAGGACGCCCTGATACGATCCGTCGCGGGCCTTGGCGATGCCCTCGACGATGTAATCGGCCGTGACCGGTCCGATGATCTTGTTCTCGAGCTCCAGGACGAGGAACGGCCGCGCCGGGACCTCGGCGGCGTCCCGGCTGTCCGCCGGCACCGCCAAGAGGCCGCATAAAAGGAGCACGCAACAGGCGCAGCAGACCGTCTTCTTCATATGAACTCTTTTTCGACCAGCGGGTGGCGCAGGTACAGCAACAGCAGGACGTGATAGAAGAGGGAGACGGCGTTCTTGATCTGGATCGGGACCGTCGTGGCGACCTCGGAGACGAGCGTCATCACGCCCAGGTAGATGAGGACCTTGGTGACGATGACCCACCCCGAGAAGAAGATGAGCAGCCGCCGGGCCGGGTTGAAGCGAAAGAGGATGCCGGCCCCCAGGACAAAAGAGAAGAGGCTGCTCGCCAAAACGAAGAAGAGCTCGCCCGGGGGCTTGATGTGGCCGAGCCGGGCGAAGAAGGGGATGGACAGCAGGGTGACGAGGCCGATGGCGATCTCCATCAGGCCCAAGAGAGGGATGCCCTTAAGGATGAGTTTCCTGGAAAAGGGAAGGACGGACATCGTGTCAAGCGGATATTAAGGTGGCCCCAAAGCCGGAGGCTTCGGGGCCACCCTTTGTCCCCAGAGGGAACAAAGTGGTGGAGCAGAAGGGATTTGAACCCTCGACCCCTTGCATGCCATGCAAGTGCTCTCCCAGCTGAGCTACTGCCCCAAGCCGCAACATCTCAAAAAACAGCCCTTTAATGATAGTATACGGT
>CAZDLS010000061.1:0-9327 GCA_964506425.1 uncultured Planctomycetia bacterium
GCGATGGTATTGGTGCAACTCTGCACGCAGGTATTGTAAAAGTCGGGGTTGTCGTGCAGCGCCTGGGTCCTGCGGAGCATGCTCACGAAGAGATCGCGTCCTTCTTTAGGGGTGAGACGGGTCCTGTAGAGGTATACGTCTTCGTCGTTCCGGTTGGTGCGCAAGCCGATAAGGTCCGTCTCCTCGGCCCAGATATAGATGAGCTCGTATTGTTTAAAGAAGCCCTTGAGCATGTCATAGGACTCCCCGATCTCAGGCCGGAACTCTATGGAGACGGCCACATACTCGCCGTCGGCAAAGCCGAAGCTCAGGAAGGCGTGGGCGATCAGGTCCATGCCCCAGTAGTTGACGAGGAAGTCGACCGTCCGCAGATCGTCGAGGGCATAGGTACGGGTCTCATAAAGGGCTTGTGCGTCCTCGCGCGGATAACGAGCCATGTTGCGGACGTTGTGGATGGTGACCTGGTCGCCGTCGAAGACGACGCAGGGCATGCGCAGCTGTTCGGGGTAGACGGCGTCGGTCTTGGGTCGAAGGGCGATGAACCAGATAGCGACCGTCGCAAAACCCAGAAGGCTCAGGAGGAGCGCCTTTCTGCGCGGCCGGAACCGGGACAGCGTCAGCAGGATTGCTATTGCGTAGGCCGCGACCAGCGACATCCGCAGGTCGGCTCGGGCGGGAAAGCTGCAATACGCGAGCGCCAGCAGGCTCCACGCATGGAGGAGCGAGGCGGTGAGCTCGAGGAGGACTTGTTCAAAAGCGCGCAGAAGTTTGAGCACGAGACGTTATGGACCGCAGATGAGGGCTCTCGATGCTCTCGGAGGTCTTTGGGATATGTGTTCCTCCAAAGGCAGTATCACGGATTGAGCTCGTCGACCTTCCAGAATTTCGTGCCTTCGAGCATGGCCTCAAGAGACAGGCCGGCCTTGGTCATCGTGTAGATGGTGATATTGAAGTTGGCGGACTTGGCGACGGACAGGGAGATGCCGTCGTCGTAGCGTTTGGCGCTGGCCTCGGCCGAGCCGGAGAAGTCCCATCCCTCCTCGATGAACTGGTCGAGGTCCTCCTTCTTGTCGAAGACGATGACCATGCGGTAATCCTTGACGCCGAGCCCCAGGCCGATGCCGCCGGAGAACATGCGCATGTAGGTGTTGTCCCTGGTCGCGTTGTCGCATGCCACGCCGAATCCGCTGCCCGTTCCCAGGAAAAAGAGCTTGACGGCGGCATTGCTGAAGACCGCGTATCCGGCTGACTTCGTGATGTGTTCCTTGGCGCCGGGATCCTTTTCGTACAGGTCTCTCAGGGCCTCGTTCCTCATCTTGAGGACATAGTCCTGTTTGTCCTGGACGGTGTAGCCTTTGATCGACGTGCAGCCGACGCAGAACAAAAGGGCCGCCGTCGCCACTCCCCCCAGAAGTCTCATGCGTGCCATTGTCGTTCCCTCCTTGATCAGGGCCTGTCTGTTCGAACGGGATTTTTCGTCTGTTGCGTGTCCTCCTTGGGCGGATTCTTCGCACCGGGGTGCTCGCCGGTCCAGCAGTAGGTGCAGAGCCTTTCTTTCGGCAGGCCGACGGCCGCGACCATGTCGTGCAGAGTGAGGTAGCGCAGGCTCGTCACCTCCAGGTCGCGCGCGATCCACTCCACCATCTTTTTGTATTTTTCGGTCGTCTCGTCGCAGTAACCGGCGACGTCTTCGACATCCCGGCCTTCCAGGGCACGGACGGCCCGACGCGCCGCCAGCTCCGCGGTCGTGCGGGTCGAAAGGCAGAAGCGGCACGGGAACATCAAGGGCGGACAGGCCGGCCGCACGTGGACCTCTTTGGCCCCGCAGTCCCAGAGTTTCTTGACGGCGAAGTTCTTGAGCTGCGTGCCGCGCACGATCGAGTCTTCGCAGACGACGAGGCGGTTGTTCTCGATGATGGAGCGGATGGGGATGAGCTTCATCTTGGCCACGAGGTCGCGGGTCTCCTGGGACGGCGGGGTGTAGCTGCGGCCGTACCCCGGGGTGTACTTGACGAGGGGCCTGCGATACGGTCTCTTGGACTCCATCGCGTAACCGATGGCATGACCGACCCCTGAGTCCGGCACGCCGCTGACGACGTCGATATCGATGTCCTTGTCCTGGCGCGCCAGCGCCCGTCCGCAGCGCTCACGCACGGTCTCCACGCCGATATTCTCATAGCTCGAGGCCGGGAAGCCCGTGTAGATCCATAAAAAGGTGCAGATCTGGTTGTCCGGTAAGCCGGGCGTGCGGCTGACGAGCCCCTCCTTTTCGTTCAAGAGGATGATCTCCCCCGGCCGCAAAAATTTGACGGGGCTGAAACCCAGATTGGTGAAGGCGCAGGTCTCGCTGGTGACCGCCCACATCCCGTCGTTCTTTCCCAGGACGAGCGGGGTGTAGCCGCGCCGGTCCCGGGCGGCGTAGACCCCTTCTTTGCTGAGGATCAACAGCGAACACGAGCCGTTGATCTTCTCGAACATCTTTTCGATGCCCTGGATAAGGTCGTCCCCCAGCGTGATGAGCTTGGCGATGATCTCTGTCGTGTTGATGCCGTTCTTGCTCGGTTCGCTGAAGGAGAGGCCCCGGCTCAGGAGCTCCTGGGTGAGCGCCTCCTTGTTTTCGATGAGGCCGGCGGTGACGATATAGAATTCGCCGAAACGCGAGCGCGTGAAGAGGGGTTGTTCGTCGGCGTCGCTGATCGCGCCGATGCCCATGCGGCCCGCCATGCGGCCGATGTCTTCAAAGAACTTTGATTTGAACTGGCTTTGGCTGATGTCGTGGATCTTGTGACGCAAGCCGTCCCCCGAGACGGCCAGGCCCCCGTATTCGGTCCCGAGATGCGAGTGGTAATCCGTTCCGTAGAACAGGGTCGGCGTGCAGCTTTCTTCTTTTGAGACGACACCGAATAGGCCGGACATGTTTGTTCTCCTTATGAAGGGCAGGGTCGGTCTGTGTTTTTCGTGCGCGGAAAAGAAAGGCGGGGTCAGATCCGCTTCTTCTTGCGCTTGAGGGCCTTGTCCATACGGTTGCGGGCCACCGCCGGCGTGGGTCCTTCGGTCAGGTGGCTGTCGCAGACCGCCGCGTAGCCACGGCGGTTCTTGATCTTGAAAAGCCTGATCCTCATGCGCTTATTCTACCAAGAGGGCGCCGCCGCTGCAAGCGCCGCGTGCGCGCCGCTAGAACTGCGATGCGGAGCGCTGCATCTTGAAGAATTCCTTGTCCTGCTCTATTTTTTCCAGCCGCCGGTCCGTGTCGAAGTCCTGTCTTTGGAAGGTCTCGTAGGCGTCCTGCCGGAACTCCTTTTCTTGTCGGGCATTGGTCTCCCACCAGGACGGGTCGGGCTGCGGTTCGGGCTGGGCCGCCGCCGGCACCTCATAATAAGGGACCGACGTCGCGGTGCCGCTCGGTTTATTCCTCCCGGCCGGCCCTGTCTTTTTCGAGACGAGGAAAAGCATCAGATACATCAGGAGGAGGAAAAGGGCCAGGCCCACCGCGATGAAGAGCGGTGTCGGGACCGTCCGGGGGGTATATCCATATTCGCGCCCCATGGCTTCTCCTCTTCCCTATTTTAGCAAGGAAGCGCCTTCTGTAAACTTAATGATCTGGTCCATCATCTTGACTGTCTCGACCGGGAACCGGCCGGCCGCCGTCTCCTCGGAGAGCATCACGTAGTCCGAGCCGTCGAGGACGGCGTTGGCCACGTCGCTGACCTCGGCGCGCGTGGGCCGCGCGTGCTCGGTCATGCTCTCGAGCATCTGTGTGGCGGTGATGGTGAACTTGTGCAGCCGGCGGCACTTCTTGATGATGCGTTTCTGCAGGACGGGGACCTGATAGATGGGAAGCGAGACGCCCAGGTCCCCGCGCGCGATCATGATGCCGTCGGCCACCTCGAGGATCCCGTCGATATGGCCGATGCCTTCTTCGTTCTCGATCTTGGCGATGACCCTGCACTTTTTTTGGTACGGGCCCAGGGCCTCCCGGACACGAAGGATGTCCTGGGCGTTACGCACGAACGACTGCGCGACGAAGTCCACGCGGTGGGCGATGCCGAAGGCGATGTCCCTCTTGTCTTTGGCAGTCAGGTCCTTGAAGGTGAGCTTGATGCCGGGGATGTTGATGCCCTTGTGCGGCTTGATCGTGCCGGGCATCACGACCCGTGTCGTCAAGGCGCGGCGGGTGACCTTGGTGACCAAAAGGGCGATCTGTCCGTCGTCGATAAAGACGAGGCTGCCCTTTTTGATCTTCCTGATGTCCCCTTCGTAATCAAAGGGGATGATCGGGCCGCCGGCCCCCTTGAGGTTCGACAAGAGGACCGTTTGCCTTTTTGTGAGCGGGACCGGCGCCTTGAGGTCTCCGATGCGGATGCGCAGGCCCTCCAGGTCCTGGAGGATGCGGATGTGGCGGCGGTATTTCCGGTTCAGCCCCCGGACCGCGGCGATGCGCTGCGCGTGGTCTCTGTGGGAGCCGTGGGAGAAGTTCAGGCGGCAGACGTCCATGCCGGCCCGCATCATGTTGCGCAGGACGGTGACGGAGTCGCTGGCCGGCCCCAGGGTGCAGATGATCTTGGCTTTTGAAGCCATGGCGTCAGGCGGATGGCGGCGGTGGCGCAGGTGCAGCCCCCGTCGGCGCAGCCGTCACCCCTTCGAGCGCAAGCGGCGTGTAGCCGCAGTCAAGGCTGGAGAGGAAAAAGAGCGAGAAGCAGCGATAGAAGACGGCGAGCGGGAGCGGGATGCACATGAAGACGACGAGGGCGGCCAGGCCCAGCGGAACGCCGATAACGACGGCGATGATGGCGAAGAGGATCTTGAGCTTAAGGAGCGAGACGAGGAGCAGGTACAGGAGGCCGAAGATCAGGCCTCCGGCGAGCAGGCCGGCCAGGATGAGGAGCCAGACTACGATGAGGAGAACGATCGAGGTGGCGATGGAGAGGCCCAGCATGAGCAGGCAGAACAGGACGAAATCTTTCGAGTTCCGGGAGAGCACGGCCGTGAATTTCCGCCAAGCGGCCTTGACCCCGCAGCCGTCGAGGGCCATGATGGAGACGACGAAGTGGTCGATGAAGCAGGTGAGTATCATCAGAAGGATGATAAGAAGGATGAGGATGAGGACGGCAGGGGCCAGCGCGCCGACCACGGCCCAGACGCCGGGCTTTTCGCCGCGCATGACGCCGGTGGCCGAGAGGGCGCTATAGCCCCACCACGCGAGGAGCGCGATGGTCGAGAGGCTTGATAGTCCCACGACGACGAAGAGACCGAAAAGGGAATCGCCCTGTGCCGCGTACTTGAAGAACGGGGCCTTGATGGAGGCGTCGTTCTTCACGATAGACTCAAACCAGATGAAGCGGAAGCGGGCGCCCAGCCATGTAAGGACGAGGAAGAGGCCGATGACCGCGAGCACGAGGCAGGCGCCGATGGTGAGACCCAAAGGCGAGCCCGCGGCTTGCTTGATGCGCTGCCAGGTCTTCTGCGCCTCGTTGTCCGTTTTCTTTTGGGGCGAGGGTGAGATGTATTCTTCATAGTCATCCGTCAAGCTTTCGTCGTCAACGGCGAGGGGGCTCTCCTGCACCCAGGCCTCGGATTCTTTCGTCCGCGAGCTGCTGCCGCCGCTTCCTCCTCCTGAGCTGCCGCCGCCCATCGCCCCGGCCAGATAGGCGATCAGGACGAGAAAGAGCCACTTCTTGAGGGAAAACGGCTTAAAGAGCATCAGGACCGTGCGATCGATGCTCTTTTGCAGCAGTTTCTCAAAACTGACGGTCCGCATGACAGACAGCCCTCACTTTAATCTTTGCGAGATCTGATAGATGACTCCCTGGGCGACCTCCGGCTTGGGCAGGAAGAGGCGCCGCGCCGAGACGGTTATCTGCGTCGATCTATCCGTGACCCTGTCTATTCTTAGGGTGACGTCGTTCTTGTCGACGAGCGCCACGATGGTCCCCTTCTCTTTGTTCTCGTTCTTGATCGTGGCCCGGTCGGTCATGGCCTGCAGGGTGGCGCGGGCCGCATCGTAGACCTTGTCGTACGGCAGGTCAAACCCTTGCTGGGCGCTGTCCTTGCCGGTGAGGGTGACGGCCACGCCGGCCGGCAGAAAGGCCGCCCCGAGGATCGCCTGGGCGGCGAAGATCTTGGCGCCCTGGATGGCGGTGTGCTTCAAGGGTTCGCTCATGATGATGAACATCAGCTGTTGGGCGCTCGTGATGTTTTTGTATTGCTTGTTTTTGAGGCCGATCTCATAGACGTCGGTCTTCGGCGGGTCGCCCTTCGTGTAGTCCTTGAAGATGACGCGGCCCAGATTGAGGTTCAGCTCATCGATCTGCAGGGGGATCTGTTCGGTCTTCTTGCGGGGCGCCTCTTCCTTGTCTGCGGCCTTCGGTCCCGTCTCATCCTGCGACGGGGCGATCTTCAAGGCGTCGACGTTGAGCACGCCTTCCTTGTTCTTGATGACGGTGATCTCGTTGAGGTCGAGCGTGACCCTTTGCAGATGAATCTTCTTCTTGAGCAGGGCGCCGACGTTCAGGTCGATCTCGACCTCGGGGATGTCGATGAAGACCTCCCTGGGGAAGCCTTCGGGGTTGTACATCTTAAAGCCCTTGATGTGGACCACCTGCCGCAAGACCCGCAGGGAGAAGTGTTTGATCTGGGTGGGGGCGCCGGTGACGGCCGTGGCGGTCGTGGTGATCGCCTGGCGCAGGATCTGGTCCTTGGCGATCGACAGGGCGAGGAGCCCCAATACGGCGATACCTACGATGCTAAGGATCTTTTTCATGTCCTTCCCTCCGTTTCCGCTTTGGGACAAAACGGCTTATATTAAGGTAGTATAGTGCTGAAAGCGCGTATCGTCAACTGTTCCGAGTTGGAAAAAGGGGACAGGCTACTTTTTTGTCCCACCTTGGAAGGAAAAAAGTAGCCTGTCCCCTTTTTCAGGGACTGATGAGGCGGATGAGGTGCCAGGAGAGCCGTTGGCTGGAAAAGGCGATCTCATAGGTGCCGCAGGGAGTGCTGACGCTGAAGAGCCAGAGCTCCTCTTTGCCCTTTTTGTCCCGCCAGCGGAAGTTGATGCGTTGGACCACGAAGGAGCGGCCGCGCCAGAGAAAAGAAAGGGGCCGGATGCCCCCCTTCTCTATTTCACAGGTGGCGCGGATGACAGGCCCCAGGCGACCGGCGTCCTGCGGCAGTTCCCGGTCCCAGCGGGCTTGATGGTTGAACATGCCCCATGCTACCACACATCTGTGTGGCTATCAAGCCTGTTTGGCCGGATGGGGGTCTCTATCGGCAGATAATAAGAAGTTTGTCGGCAAAAGTCGGCGAGGAATTGCATTTTTGCCGTAGCGACCCGGTTTAATGGAGCGTAACGGCAAAAATGCAAACCGAAGCCGACGCCGAAAAACTTCGTCTGCCGATAGAGACCCCCAGCCGGCCTTACGGGCATTATGGACAAGCGGTGCGGCGGGTCAGTCTTCCAGGAGGTAGGCGCGCCAGCCGTTTTCGAGGTCGCGCAGTGACTGGAAGTACTTGGGGTAGGCGGCGCGCAGGGCGTTGCTGACCGCTCTCTCCCGGCTTATCTCCCGGCAGAAGCTGGCAAAGCGGCGCGCGCCGAAGGTCTCTATCAGATAACCGACGAGGGAGCCGGACTGCACGTAAAAGGTATTGATCAGGACGTCGGGGCTCAGGATGATGACGCTATAGCGGTCTTTGAGGGTGCGGACCATGCGGAAGTACAGCCGGTCGGGGTTTTTCTTGACGTAGTCGACGTTCAAGAGCAGGATATCCGAGATCGTCAAAAGCCCGTCGAGCTTCAAGACGTCGCGCGCGAGCCTCTTGAGCTCGTCTTTCGTCTCTTTGTCTTCGGACCACTGCGCCACGCCTTCGTCCAGCCAATAGGGAGGCACGGCGAGTTCGTTTTCTTTTCTGTAGAAGTCACGGAAGATGAGGTGCGTGATCTCGTGCGGCAGGACCGAGGTCAAAAACCGCTCACTGTCCATATAGCTGTAGATGGTCCGCGCGCCGTAGTCGGCCATCCCCAGGGACCACTCCGCCTCCTGTGTCTGCGCGAGGTAGGTCTCTTTATCGTCATACAGGTAGATCTTGACGCGGGCATCCCACATCCAGAAGTCGTCGTGGCGGGGAAAATTCAGCCTTTCGGCGACGCTGTGGTAGTACTTCTCCGCCTCGCGCATGATCTCGCGGACCTTGAGCGTCTCGTGCTGGGTATAGAGGATGAAGTGTTCCCCCTTTTCTTCGACCCAGGAGATCCCGTCTTCAGGGCGCGGTTCCTGGGCGAAAACGCAGGGGGCCCCAAAAAAGAGATTGCAGAAGATGAGGGTTGGAAGGAGAGTTCTGAGGGGACGCCGGAGGGCACTCATGAGCTGTCAGGGTCCGTGTCCGGCTGCGCGCAGATCTTGCGGATGCAGTAGAAACAGCTGTTGAAGTCGGGGCCCTCGTCGCGGTCCTTGAGGCGCGCATAGTCCGATATCCGGCTGCAGGCGAAACGCGCCATGTGTCCGTAAAGTTTTTTCATGGCCTCGTCAAAAGAGTCCGTCTTGAGATCGGCTATCGCGGCAAAGCGCCGTAGGCGCGGGTCGTCGAAATCGCCCAGTTCGCAGCAGTGGACTATGTGTCCCTCGGCGTCGACCGCTATCTCCCTCATCTGCATCGGTTGACACAGGGCGACGTTGGCGTTGGCGCGGATATCGGAGGCGATGTTGACGCGCAGTTTCAGCATGCGGCCCAGCGCCATGAGATCATGGACGAGTTCTTGGCGGCGTTGGGCCTCGAGGACCAGGTCGTTCCCCTGTGTCCGGGGGCACGGGAGCATGGTGGTAAAAGAGACGGCGGGGACCCGCTTCTTCTTCGCCAAAAGGCCGATCTCCACCAGGCCGTCGATATTGCGCCGGCTGATGGTCATCTGGAAGCGGAAAGGGAACTTTTCCCTGCGGCAGAAATCCATGCCCTGCATCACGCGCTCGAAGGAGCCCTTGCGGCGCATCGCGTCGTGCTCCCCGGGATCGGCGCTCTCGAGGCTGAAGGCGATAAAGTCGATGGACTTCCTGGTGCGGCGCAGGAAATCGGCGTGGTCCAAGAAGTTGTAACCGTTGGTGACAAAGGACACGCGGTAACCGAGCGCCACGGCGCGTTCGGTCAGGTCCTCGTGGCGGGGATGGAGGAAGGGTTCGCCTCCCGTGAAGGCGATGGCGCGCAGGTTGTATTTTCGACCGGCCTCGAGGGCCTTGACGCCGATCTCAAAGGGGAGGTCTTTAGGGTCTTTCAGGACACGCATGCAGTGGCGGCAGGAGAAATTGCAGCGTGTCGTGAGGATGAAGACGAAGCGCCCCG
>CAZDLS010000062.1:0-9107 GCA_964506425.1 uncultured Planctomycetia bacterium
CCCCCCCCCCCCCCCCCCCCCCCCCCCCCCCCCCCCCCCCCCCCCCCCCGCCCGGGCTGCCGAGGAAGTTAGTTGGGAGGAGCTCAAGGGGGACCACTTTATCGTCTATTACCTGGGGGAGCCGTCGTTCGCGCGTCAGGTCCTGCGCAAGGCCGAGTACTACTATGACCGCGTGGCCCGCGACCTGGGCTACGCGCGCTACGAGAACTTTTGGAAGTGGGAGCGTCGCTGCAAGGTCATCATTTTTCCCGACCAGGAGACGTTCATCGCCGCGACGGGCCAGCCGGCGTGGTCGATCGGCTGCGCGCACTACGGCCGCAGGGAGGTCCTCAGTTTTTCGGATTGCCGGGCCTTTCTTGATGAGACGCTTCCCCACGAGATGACGCATCTCATCTTTCGGGAGTTCGTCGGCTTCGAGACCTTTATCCCCCTATGGCTCGACGAGGGCGTGGCGCAGCGCCAGGAACCGAGCAAGCAGAAGGTGCTGGATTATTACGTCTGGCAGCTCGCCCAGCAGGGTAAGCTTTGGCCCTTGGCGCGATTGACGCGCGCCAACGCGGGCTCGATCCAGGACCCCGACGACGCGAGGACCTTTTACATCCAGGCCGCTTCCGTCGTCAGTTTCCTGATCGACCGGCACGGCGCGGACTCTTTCATCCATCTGTGCCGCCAGCTGCGCGACGGCAAGTCCCTCGAGGAGGCGCTGCGTTTCGCCTATCCGTCGAAGATGCGCGACCTCGAGGCGCTGGAGGCGGCGTGGCGCACGTATGTCGCGGGGCTGCGTTTTGCCCCCCGGCCGAAGGCCTCCTCCGCAGGCCGCCGCGTGCACGCGACGGCCTTGCCGCAGAGACCATGACATGAAGAAGAACGCCTATACGATGATCGAGATCCTTCTCGTCGTGATCATCATCGGCGCCCTGGCGTCGATGGTGGTGCCGCGGCTTACGGGCCGCTCCGAGAAGACGCGCCGGGCGGCGGCCAAGGCGGAGATCGACGCCAACATCGCGACCGCGCTCAAGCTCTATGAGCTCGACACGGGCTTCCTGCCGGCCACGCAGCCGGGCCTCGCCGTCCTCTGGGAGAGACCGGCGGACGCCCCGAACTGGAACGGCCCCTACCTCAACAAAGAACCTGTCGATCCTTGGGGGCGTGCTTACAAGTACGTCTCTCCCGGGGTCCATCGCCCCCATGATTACGATCTGTATTCCCTGGGACGTGATGGCACACAGAGTGCGGATGATGTCACGAACTGGGAATAAAGACGCTTTTTCCCTCCTGGAGGTCCTCGTTGCCAGCGTCCTGTTGACCTTGGGCGCCGTTTTTCTCTTCCCTTCCTTTTTCATGGCATCGGACGCGTTGGGCATCGCGCACGACCAGTTGGTCGTCCAGCCCTGGGCGGACAACAAGCTCTGGGATGACGCCCAGGCCCTGGCGCAGGCCGGCGTAGACGTGCCGGTGTTCGATACGGGAGAGGTCGTCTTGGCGGGCAAGACCTATACCTGGGAGAGGAGTCTTGAGCAGGTCGATCCGGGCCTCTTCGCCCTGGCTCTTACCGTGCGATGGGCGGTTGCCGGTAAAGAGCGCAAGGCGGTCTATGTGACCTGGGTCACCACACTGTCATGAAATATCTTTTTTCACACAGACGCATCCGGCGCAGCGGTTTCACGTTGATCGAGATCACCCTTGCCGCGGCCCTGGCGGTCGTCGTGGGAGGGGTCGTCTTTGCGACCTTTTCGAGCGGCCTGCGCCTGTGGAAGCGTCATCAGGAAGGATTTTCCGGCCGCGACACCGCCTTTCTCTTCGAGAGGATGCAGCGGGACTTCGAGAACGGCGCCTCCTTCGGAGAGTGGGTTTTGCGCGGCAACGCCACGCAGTGCGAGTTCCCCTCTTGGGCCGCGTTTGTCACGAAGCCGGAGGGCCGGGTGCCGGCACCCGGCCGTGTTTCTTATCTCTGGGACGAGGCAACATCTCAGGCCTTGCGGTCCGTCACCTCCCTGAGCGACGATTATCAAGGGATCCAGAGAGACGGCCGGGCCGTCCTCTCCGGCGTCGAAAGCTTCTCCTTTGCCTATTGTCTGCCGGGGCCCCAGGGTGCGTGCATCTGGTTGGATCAGTGGCCGCCCGAAGAGGCGGGCTTTAAAGAGGGAGAGGGGGGCTGGCCGTTGGCCGTCAGGTTCGGGGTGAGTGTCCGCAATGACAAGAAGACTTATGAAGCCGTCAAGATCTTTTCTCTGCCGCTCGGCGGGTAAGCGGGCCTGTTTCGCCGGGGGGCGCTGCTTCGCCGGGGAGCGGGGGAGCGTTCTTATCCTCGTGGCGTGGGTCTTGTGCCTTCTGGCCGTCTATGCCGTGTCGCTGGGCATGATGGCGCGCAACCAGCTGCTTTTTTCCCAGAGACTTGTCCTGGACGCTGACCTGCGCCGGGTTGCCGCATCGGGCCTGAACCGGGCGCGGGCGCTTCTGGCGCGTCCTGAGGTCGCGTCGGTCGAGGGGAAAGAAGGGGCGTTACAGATCTGGATGGAGCGGGAGGATCTCTTTAAGGCGGTAGACGTCGGCGCGTCTGTCTTCTCGCTTGGTTACCTCTCTTACGACGGGGTCTGCGGTACGCCCCGGTTTTTTTACGGGTTGGCAGACGAGGAGGGAAAGGTCGACCTCAACACCGCGTCGCCGGACGTCCTGGCGCGTCTCTTCGAGTCTGTTCTGTGCGACACCGGCCCCACGCAAGCCCAGGAGCTGGCGGATGCCGTGGTGGACTGGCGCGATGCGGACAGCGCTGAACAGCCCAAGGGCGCTGAGGATGGTTTTTATGGAGGGTTGCCTGACCCTTATGGTTGCAAGGATGCCCCTTTTGAGAGCCCGGATGAGTTGTTGCTTGTTCGGGGGTTTAACGCTACAATATATAAGAATATAAAGGGTTACGTCACAGTTGTTGGCGCGGGCCAGGTGAATATCAATACGGCGCCGGCTGTGGTCTTGGGGGTCTTGGGCCTGGACGTCGGCCTTGTCAGTAAGATAGTTGGGTACCGTTGCGGTTCCGATGCGCTCTGGGGGACGCCGGATGATCGGCTTTTTGAGTCCAGCGGCCGCATCGTAGCGGACCTGGAGGCCTTTTCCGGTCTCACCGACCAGGAGAGGGCCGTTTTGGAGTCGCTCGTCCTCGCTCAGGTCTTCAGCACTACTTCGTCGCACTTCTCTGCGACGTGCACGGCGCAGAGGGGGGCGCAGGAGGGGGGTTTTTCTGTGACCGCCGTCTTCGTGCGCACCCTTACCGAAGAGGGTTCCTATAACGTGCAGCCGCTGTATTGGCGCACTTCCTCATGAATATGCGAGCGTCTTCCCAGGGGTCCCGAGGCGCGAAGAAGATGGGAGGCCTGCCCCGTCTCTTTCCCTCTTCAGGGGCGAAGGATCTGGTATGTTTTGATTTTGTCACGGACGCGATCAAGGCCGCGCGCGTCAAGGTCTTCGGCGGCCGGCGGATCGTGACGGAGTTCTTTTACAAGGATATCCGCGGGGGGAGCCGCGAAGAGACCGTGGCCTCGCTCAAGGAGCTCCTCACCCACCACCGCCGCCGCGGCGACTTCCGGCTCGCCCTCTCTGCGCCGGCGCACTTCCTCATCACCAAGAACATCGAGATCCCCTCCCAGGACGCCAAGGAGATCAAGGACATCATCAATCTCCAGGCCGGCCGGTTGACGCCGTATGCCCGCGAAGAGGTCATCATCGATTATGTCAACATCGGCGTCTTCCGCCAGAGTTACACGAAGCTCCTGCTGGCGATCATCAACAAGGACATCGTCAGCCGCCAGTTCGCTCTCTTCGGCGAGGCCGGGGCGCGGGTCGACCGTATCTATTTTTCTTCCGAGGCGATCGGGGCGCTCGTCTATCAGCACGTCCGGCTCGAGGCGCAGGACACGCCGTTCGCGCTTATCCACGTGGACACCTCGGCGACGGACTTCGGCGTCTTCTTGAAGGGCAAGCTGATCTTCTCCCGCAGCATCGCCGTCGGCGCGCACCATCTCTTGACCGAGCGCGAGCAGCACCTGTCCCGCTATATCGAGGAGCTCAAGAAGTCCCTGGACGCCTACCACCTTGAGGACATCGAGGTGGCCCCGACCGTCGTCGCCTTCTGCGGGGCGGTGGGGCGGTTGCGCGACCTCGAGGTCATGATGCTGGACGCCTTTCGCATCCCGATCAAGATCATCAACACGCCGGACATGCTTGCGTGCGGCGCCAACCTGGACAAGGACGTCCTTGCGATGGAGGAGGTCTCGGCCTTGAACGTGGCCGCCCCTGCCGCCGCGGCCGGCGCGCCCGGCATCAACCTGATCCCGGAGGAGATGAAGCTGCGCCAGGCCCTGGAAGAGCGTGGCCGCGACATCATCCGCACGGGGGTCCTGGCGATGACGACGCTCCTTTTCATCTTCGCCACGTTCCTGGTCCATATCTATCTCAAGGCGGAGTACCTGCAGAAGCTCAATACCAAGTTCAGGAAGCTCAACACCGAGGCCGCGGCGATCGAAGAGGATTTTTCCCGCGTGCGCGTCATCCGCAAGTTCCTGGACCGCCGCGGGTATTTCCTCGCCGTGCTGGCCGATGTGTACGAGTTGACCCCGCCGGAGATCGCCGTCATCAACGTCCGCCTGCGGGAGACCGGGGGATTTTCCGTCAAGGGTGAGGCCACGTCCATGGCCACCGTCTTCGCCTACGTCGCTGACCTGGAGAAGTCCGACAGCCTCAAGGAGGTCAAGGCGCGCTACACCTCAAAGAAGAAGGTGCAGGAGCGCGAGCTTGTGGATTTTGAGGTATCGGGCGTGCTCGAGGGGTGGGGGGGAGCGACGTGATCAACTTGGCCTTTTTGGCGCGCCTCAACAAGCGCGAGAGGCTGGTCTTCAGCGTCGCCGCGGTGTTCGTGGGCGCGGCGCTGGCGGACCGCCTCCTGATCGCGTCCGTCGCCGACCGGCTGCGGCGGCTCGACGAGCGGATCGCGACCCAGACGGACCTCATCCGCAAGAACGTGCGTATCGTCGCGGAGAAGGACCGCGTCAAGGCCGCGGCCGACGCCTTTGCGGTCTACTACGCCCAGAAGGCGAGCACCCACGAAGAAGAGGTGGGGGTCCTTTTGGGCGAGGTGGATGAGATGGCCCGCCGCGCCTCGCTCTATATCATCGACATGAAGCCGCTGACCTCCGAAGAGGATGCGGTCAGCCGCAAGGTCGCCGTGGACCTGAACTGCGAGGCGCAGATGGAGCAGATCCTGAAGTTCATGCACGCCGTGGCCACGGCGCCGCGCCTCCTGTTCGTGGAGAGCATCAACATCACGCCCAAGGACAAGGACTCGACGATCGCCAAGTGCAACATGAAGGTCTCGAATATCATCTTCTTATGATACCGACCGATGTTTTCTGAACAGCTGGATTTCATCATTTTTTTTTGCGGCGCCGGCTTCGTCCTTCTGGGCGCGGTGTGTCTTGTCCTTTTCAGGCCGTCATCGGCCAGGTCGTCGTTCTCTTGGCTGGGGTTGGGCCTCTTCGGCATCGTCTACGGCATCCACGAGGGACTGGGCATGGCGGCGGTGTCTCCGGGCGCTGCGCCGGCCTTCCGGTTCGCGCGCCTGGCCGTCCTGGCCCTCTCGTTCTTCTTTTTGGCGGAGTTTGCCCGCGCAGGGTGGCAGCGCCTCTCCGGCAGCCGTCTGCCCCCGTGGTCTTACGTTTTAGTCCTGTCCGTCCTTTCCCTGGGGCTCTTGGGCGGGGCGGACGGCGCCGAGATCGTCGTGCGCACTGTCTTGGGGCTGGGCGCTTCCCTCGGCGCGGCGACCCTCCTGAGCCGTTATTCCCGCCACGGGGACGTGGCTTCTCCTCTCGCCGGATGGTCGCTGCGGGTCGGCGCCGCGGCGTTGATCTTATACGGCTTGGCCGCGGGCCTTGTCGTGCCGCCGGCCGCCTTCCTGCCCGCCTGGGCCCTCAATAAGGACGTCTTTTTTTCCGTAGTGGGCCTCCCGATCCAGTTCTTTCAGGGTCTTCTTGGCTTTGTCCTCGCCGCGAGCATCGCCTTTTTCGCAGTCTGGCAGAGCGTGCACTCCGCGCTCTTTGTCCGACGGCAGCGCCGGCACGCCGCTCTCTTCTTCGTGATCGCGCTGGGCGCCGTGGCTGTTTTCTTTTTTGCGGTCTACCACATCGTGCTTTTTCATTCTCAGCGGGCACGCCTGGAGGAGACGCGGCAGCGCCGCCTCAAGATGCAGCTCTTCGTCCAGGTCGTTGAGACGGCCGTCGACCGGCTGCGCGGCATCGAGGCGCTGGCGCGCAACCCCCAGATAGCCGATGCCTTGGCCGAACCCGGTCTCTCCGCCGGGGACCTGGCCCCCATCAACGAGCGCCTGGACCGTTATCGCAATGCCCTTCTGGCTGACGTTTGCTATCTGATGGACCGCACCGGCATGACCGTCGCCTCCTCGAACAGGGACGCACCCAAGAGTTTTGTCGGCAAGAACTACAGCTTCCGCCCCTATTTTCAGCGGGCCCTGGAGGGGGAGTCCTCGGTGTATCTCGCCAAAGGCGTGACATCGCAAGAGAGAGGGCTCTATGTCTCTTTTCCCGTCGGGCGGACCGATGATCCCGGCGGGTTCGTCCTCGGCGTGGCTGTCGCCAAGGGCCAGCTGGACGATCTCACGCTGCAGTTCCGTTCCAGTCCCGATGTTTTTTTGTTGAGCCCGGAAGGGGTGATCTTTGTCTCGAGCCGGCCGGACTGGGTCTTTCGCACGATCCGCCCCTTGTCCGAGACCCAAAAGGAGACGCTGCGTTCATCGATGCAGTTCGGCTCCGGGCCCTGGGAGGCCGCGGGCTTCGACGACTTTGACGCGGCGCGCGCCACCCTGACCATCCAGGGGCAGGCGTACTCTTACGTGCGGGTCCCGGTGTCGGCCCTTCCGGGGTGGACGCTCCTTTTTGTGGACGCGGCGACGCAGGTCCCCGCGGTCCGTTTTGCCATCATCCTGATCTTTGCCGGCGTCTTTTTGGTCCTGAGCTTCGCTTTCGTCTTTCTCCTGCGTCTCTGGCTCGACGCGGTCCAGATCTCCTCTTCGGAGGTGCTCTATGAGGGGCTCGTCGAAGGGATCAAGGACGGTATCGAGCTTTATGATCACTCGGGCCGCTGCCTCTCCGTGAACAGCGCGGGCCTGGCGATGATGGGCCGCACCCGCGAGGAGGCGCTCGAGAGCCGTCTCCTGGCGCAGTGGCCGCCGGAGTCCCGGGAGAAGTTGAGCGGGGTGCTGGCACGGGTGACACAGACCGGCCGGCCCCATGGGTTTGAGGCCGAGGTCCCCCGGCCCGGCGGCGGACAGATGGTGAAGGCCGTCACGATCATTCCGTTGCATGTCGCGTCAGCGCCTCCCTTTTTTATCGTGCATGGGCGCGACGTCACGATGGAGCGCCGCTCCCAGCAGCAGCTCCTGCAGCGTTCGAAGATGTCGACCGTCGGGGCGCTGGCGACCGGCGTGGCCCATGAGTTCAACAATGTCCTGGAGGTCATCCTCGGCCGCGCCGAGCTGGCGCATGCCGACGCCGACCTGCGGTCCAAATCCGAGGCGCTGCAGGCGATCATCGATATCGCCAGGCGGGGCTCCTGGGTCGCCAAGTCGCTCCTGGATTTTTCAGGGTCCAAGGCGGACAAGAGGGGGCTGGCGGACTTGAAGGACGTGGTCAAGCAGGTTTTGATGCTTCTTGAGACGATGCTCAAGGAGTATCGCATCGAGGTCGTCACCCAGATGCGCGAGGCGCCGCGCGTGGCGTGCAACGCGGCCCAGATGGCCCAGGCCTTCAGCAACATCATCGTCAACGCCCGCGACGCCATGCAGGGGGTTTCTGTTCGCCGGCTGACCATCACCCTCGACAGCGACCTGGAGACGAAGACCGTCCGGGTGTGCTTTGTGGATACGGGGCCGGGGATCCGGCAGGACATGCAGGACAGGATATTCGACCCCTTCATCACGTCAAAGGGGATCTTGGGAGGCGGGGATGACCGCGCGCCCGGCATGGGGTTAGGGCTCTTTGTCGCCTACGGCATCGTCAAGCAACACGACGGCGAGATCACCGTCACGTCGCAACCCGGCAAGGGCGCCTGCTTCTGCGTCAACCTGCCCATGTTCATGGAGAAGGGACCGGAGAGATGAACGCGAACCGATACGAGAAAGGGGAGCCGCGCAGGACCGCACCGGAGGGCATTCATGAAGCGTGGTGGATCGGGAAGATGAGCTATTTCTTCGAGTGGTGCTGCCTCCTGTTGATCGCCGTGCCGCTGGTGATGGCCTACCGGTCTATCCCGGAGGAGGACCAGTTCGCAACGCAGTCCGACGAGGGATATTACATGAAGTACGCGCAGGCGTTCGCCGAGGGGGGCGTGCGTTCCATCCCCAAGGCGCTGCGTCATTATCTCGATACGCCGCAAGAGCAGGCCTTTCCCCATCCGGGCCGCTTCGGCTATACCCTCTTCACGGGGATGTGGCTCAAGGTCTTTCCTCACACGTACCGGTCCCTGGCGCACCTGTCTTTTTTGGCGGCCTTCCTCTTTTTGGCCCTCTCCTATTATTTTGCCCGCAGGTATCTCGGGTTGGAGGTGGCCGCTCTCTACACGCTCCTGTTGGCCTGCAGTCCCCTTCTCATGGGAGCATCCCGCCGCATCCTGCAGGACGCTGTCCTGCATCTCTTCTGGGCCATACCCTTTTGGCTCTTCTTTGAATATCTGATGACGAAGCGGCGTTGGGCCTTTGCCGGCTTCTGCGCCTCTTTCATCGTCGCCCTGACGATCAAGGAGGCTTCGATCCTGCTGATGTTCTTTTTTGTCGTCAGCTGGCTCGTCTTCAAGTTCGTCTACAGGAAGGACCTGCCTTATCAGGACTTCGGCTGGCTCGTGCTGGCGCCGCCCCTCGGCGCGGCGCTCCTCTATCTCATCTTCTTGGGGGGCTGGGGGAATTTCTCTTCCCTCGTGGATTTCATATTCGGGGTGCACCTGGGTTCGTCCAGCCCCGGCATCACGGCCTATAGCCAGTTCGGGACGGGCCCCTGGTTCAAGTACCTCCTTGACTTTATCCTCGTTGCGCCCTGGCCTACGGTCCTGGC
>CAZDLS010000063.1:0-9107 GCA_964506425.1 uncultured Planctomycetia bacterium
GGGATGAACTTCAACACGGCGTCGCCTTTCAACATGCCCGAGTTGAACTGGCGTTACGGGTATCCCTTTGCCTGGGGATTGATGATCGCGACCGTCGTCTCTATGCTCTTCTTTTTCAAAAAGAAGAAGTGGCTCTAGCGCATGGAACGGTTCGTCTTTGAGCTAAGCGTGATCCTGGTCGGCGCCGCGGTCCTCGCGTATATCGCGGTCCTGCTCAAACAGCCGATCATCGTGGCGTATGTCCTGTGCGGTGTCCTCTTGGGTCCCTGGGGCGCGGGGTGGGTCAGGCAGGTCGCCTTCATCGAGGACGTCTCCCGTTTAGGCATCACCCTTTTGTTGTTCCTGGCGGGGTTGTGCCTGCACCCGCAGAAGCTGATGCGTGTCTTCAAGAAGGCGGTGCCCGTGGTGGCCGGGAATTGTCTTCTTTCTTTTGTGTTGGCCTTCACCTTCGCGCGGCTCTTTGGGTTCAGCCGTCTCGAAGGCCTCGTCATCGGGCTGGCGATGATGTTCTCGAGCACCATCCTCGTCGTCAAGCTCCTGCCGACGACGCGGCTCCACCATGGTCACATGGGCGCGGTGTGCATCGGCGTCCTGATCCTGGAGGACCTTCTGGCGGTCGCGGTCCTGGCCTTTCTGCGGTGCCTGGGCCAACCCGGCTGGGTCGTCCTGAACCTCGGCTTTCTGCTCTTCAAGCTCGCCGGTTTTCTGGTCGTCTTATTCCTCTTCGAGCAGCACATCCTGCGCCGGGTCATGCAGCGCACGGAACGTCTTCACGAGATCCTCTTCGTGCTGGGCGTGGCGTGGTGCTTTGGCGTGGCGAGCATCGCGCACCGGATGGGGCTTTTCTACGAGACAGGGGCCTTTTTTGCGGGCGTCGTCCTGGCCCGGCATCCCGTCTCGCTTTTTATCTCCGAGCGCCTCAAGCCCCTGCGCGACTTTTTCCTCGTCCTCTTTTTCTTCACGCTGGGCGCGCAGATGAACCTGGGCGTCATCCGGCAGATCTGGCTGCCGGCCGTTCTCCTGGCGGCGCTCTTCTGCGCGGCCAAGCCCTGGTTCCTGAAACACCTCTTTCTGCGCACGGATGAGGAGACGTCCTTTGCCAAAGAGGCCGGTCTGCGGCTGGGGCAGATGAGCGAGTTTTCCCTCCTGATCGCCCTCTTGGCTTTTCAAATCGGTTCCATCAGCAGCGCGGCCTCGCAGTTCATCCAGCTGGTGACGCTCCTGACCTTCGTCATCTCGAGCTACCTGGTGGTCTTTCGCTATCCGACGCCCATCGGGCCCTCGGAACGCCTCATTCGCGATTAAAAAAAATTGAGACAATGAGCCTGGCTCATTGTCTCAAATTTGAACCGTGAAAATGAGACAAAGAGCCTGGCTCTTTGTCTCATTTTTTAGCGGAGCTTTTTGAGGAGGTCGGCGGCGACCTTGTCGCCGGACAGGAGCATGCCGCCGAAGATGGGGCCCATGCGGGGGCCGCCGAAGGAGGCGTTCGCGCACATCCCCGTGACGTAGAGGCCGGGGCAGACCTCGCGGGAGTTCTGGACGGTCGTCTCCTCGGCCACGTCGGCCCACATCGAGCCTTCGCCGACGGCCTTGCCGGTCTTCGTGGCGAGCTTGATGCCGGACTTGCGCTCCACGATATGGACGATCTCGGCCGCGTGGCCCGTCGCGTCGACGACGTACCGGGCGCGCATGGTGATCGGGTCCACGTGCAGCTTGGCGATCTCGACAGCCGACCAGTTGAGGACGAGGCCGCAGACGCGGTCCTCGCGCACCATCACGTCCTCGGCGCTCATGAGATTGAAGATCCGGGCGCCCGCCTGGACGGTCTTCGAGCACAGGGTCGCAACGGCCTCGACGGAGTCGGCGAGGTGGTACCCCTTCTCGTAGGGGCGCGTCGTGATGCCGAATTCCTCCAGCAGGGCCTTGCCCGCGTCCTGGACGACGATCTCGTTGTACATGATGCCGCCGCCCCACATGCCGCCGCCGACGGAGAGCTTGCGCTCGAAGATGACGGCCTTCTTGCCCGCCCGGGCGAGCCGGTAGGCGCAGCACATCCCCGCCGGTCCGGCGCCGACGACGGCGACGTCCACGTCGAGGGCCTCGATGAGCTTGCGGCTGAAGCTCTCGATGATGGCCTTGGAGATCTTGATCTCATCCAGCTTCACGTTCATCACTACCCCCTTTAGGCTATGTCACGAAACTGGCAAAAACGACCTGGTGGCAAAAACGACCTGGTGGCAAAAACGACCTGGTCTGTTTTGTCACGAAAAAACCCTGTCGCCGGCACGACAGGGTAAATGTGTTCCTTCGCTCTTCCCTCCGCTGGCATTATCCAGATCAGGTTTGCGGGTCTCCTGCTTGGGACGCAGGACTCTCAGGCCGCGCACGACCTCCCCTTTGTCAGAAAGGATACTAACAGATTCCGGAGGGATTGTCAAAGCGGTTTCGGGGAAGGACGGGAATGAGAAGGGGCCGGCTGTTTTCGGAGGCTGACTTTTTCAGGCGCGGGTCATCCGATCTCGTACCACCAGGCCAGGCGTTCGGCCTCAACGGCCTTGGGCGTGAACGGAGGCAGTTGGGAGGGATTGTTGAAGTTGGTGTTGTAGCTCCAGGCGCGGGTGGGCGCCGTGTACTGCGTGCCGCCGTACTGCCAGGCCCCGGTGGCCACGGTGCTGTCCCAGAGCTGGACAAAAGACCCTTTGATCGTCATGGTGTCGCCGGACCAATCCTCGTGCATGCGCGGGTAGTTCTCCAGGCCGCCGTTGTAGTGGCCCAGCGTGGAGGTGTCGATACCCGAGACAAAGGCGCAGTTGTAGACCGTGGAGGTCGCGGGCCGGGAACTCAGGCCCAGGGCGCTGTTGGCGTCCTGCCAGTCGTTGGAGAGGAGATTGACGGAGTCGGCGATGATGCTCGTCGGTGTTTCATTGACCGTGTTGTAGTCGCCCTTGACATAGGCCGGCGCATCGGACACGATCGTCAGGCCGCCGGCGCCGACCGGGGTGGCGATCTGCGAGCCGTTGATGATCTTGATGCCCGGTTGTGCCGGTCCCGAGGCGTCCGTGCGCGTCGCGTACAGCAGGCCGTTGCTCGGCAGGTTGTTGGAACAGGTGCTCCCGCCGCAGCTGCCGTCGAGGCCCGCCAGCTTGGCCATGTCGATCGTCGTCATGGTGATGTATTTGCCTTCGCGGTTGTTATAGAAGTCCGTCGTGGTGGTGGTGACGGTGTCCGTGGGATAGTCGGTCCCCTCCGTGAGCGGGACGCCGTTCTTGACGATGCCTTCATTGGTGATGACGACATCGGCCTGACTGGCATAATAGCCGCCGGGGGCGGTCGTGCCGACCGAGGGAGCGGTCAGGGCGTTGACGCCGTGGACCGCGCTTTTGACGGTGCCTTTCCAGCGGCTTGTCGCATCCGCGGCCCAGGTCGCGTCATTGCAGTCCAGGCCGTCCATTTCCGCGTAAACGGGGGGGCCGGCCTGGGTGACACGGATGTCCACGTCGCCCCCCATGGTGTCGGGGGGATCGTCTTTGCGTGCGTTGTAGATACTGCTCGCCGAATGGAATTGGGACGTGTCGATCGTCAGGTCGGCCCTGCTGTTGACGTAGATGTCGTTGTTGCAGTGGATGCGGCCGGCCAGGGTCATGTCGGCACCGGGCAGGATCTCGAGGTCGTCCTCGTAGAAGATCATGTGCTGGAACGTGGGGATGAGGCGCCGGGAGAAGACCTGGTGGACCGTGACCCGGATGGAGCTGTTTTCGGGGTGCGTGGCGGTCGAGACGGCCTCGTAGAGGCGCATGTAGATGTTGCGACCCAGGGAGTCCGCGATGAGGGTGTCGGAGGATTGCAGGGAAGTGATGTCCGTCGTGATGGTCGTCGGGCCGCTGCTCCCCTCGAACGTCGTGTAGACGGCGGTGCTGCTATAGGTGGAGACGCCGGCGCTCAGCGAAAAGTTGGCTATGCCGCTCGTGAAGTCATGGAGGACTTTTTCCGTTGCGCCTTCGGCCAGGTACAGGGTCTCTGTGATGAGCCGCTCGCGCTCGGCGATGTTCTTGTCGGAGAGGGCCTTGGCCAGGAGGCTGCCCGTGGTGCCGATCAGGACAAAGACAGCCAGGTAGGCGAGGATGAGGGTCTGGCCTTTTGTGCTTCGGATACGCGGGAGCATGTTAATTCCTCAGCTTGACCATGCCCGTGAAGTTCATGGACATGAGCCGTTGTCGTTTCGTCTTTGCCTGAAGCGCGAACGTGATCTTGAGCTCGTTGCTGTAGAGTGTCGGATCGATGCTTTGATCGGTGAAGCGCGCGTCCGAGACGTTTATGGCCAAGTTTTTACTGGTGCTGTTGTCCACGCGGCGCAGCACGGATCCTGCGGGGACATACAGGTATTGGATGGGGTTGCCGGTCTCCCACTGGACCGCGCCGGTCGCATTGGTGATGGAGCCGTTGAAGTACGTCGGCAGATAGAAAGTGGCCTGCGTGTTATTGGGGGCCGCGGGGATAACGAGGTTGGGCGAGGGGGTCTGGGTCGAGGTGCGCGTCGCCTGGCGCAGCTCCCGGACCATGTCCGCGATCGCCCGGCGGCCGCGCGCCTGCATGTCCGCCTGCGCGCTCTTGATGTCCCAGGCTTCCTGGCTGGATGTGTACATCCCGTAGATCATGCCGATCACCAGTATCGTGATGGAGACCGCGACCGTTATCTCTACGAGAGTGAAGCCGTTCGGGACACGCCTGGGGGTCATCATGGGCATTACCTCGTTCGAAAGGTCGCCATCGAAGCCGCGCGCGGCCGGCTTCGCTTGTCCTGCCATGCGAGGGCGACGTTTATCTCCAGGGGGTCTGTCGTCGCGTTCGCGTAGGTCACCGTGATATTCTCTTGGCGGAGCATGTACGTTCCGACAATGCCCGTGTAAGGCGAAGAGACAGGGCCGTTTACGATGCTGTCAGGGAACTGGGTGGTCAGAAAGTCGAAGGGCGTGGCGCGGATGCGCTCAAGCATGCTCCTGAGGTCTGTCGTGGCCTGGCTCTGGTCGCGGGCCAGGTCGATCGTCTCCATGATGGCGATCAGGCCCTGGACGAGGCCGCCCACCGCCAGGGCGAGGATGAGGGTTGCCACGAGGACCTCGACAAGCGTCATGCCGCGGTCAGGACAAAGGCGAAACATGGTACCTCCGCATCTCTTATCATCACATATTGTATCTCAATTCAAAGTATACCATGACTCAAAAGGAACATCACGCTTATTGTTTTGATTCACCTTATCTTGCGGAAAGCGTTTCCCTGGGAGGAAAACACCTTGTCTCTGCCGGATCCAGCCGGGGGGTCTGTTGCGAATATTTCCCTTGACAAAACTCCGTCCATCGAGTAATATCCTAAGCCAGTAGTAAATAAGGAAGGGTGTGCAACGGTGATTGTGCTTGTTTTGGTCCTGCCGTTATTTACTGCCAGTGGTAAATCTTAGAAGGAAGGAGGTAGTAAGTAATGGCAAGAGGTAAAGTTAAGTGGTTCAGTAACCAGAAAGGTTACGGTTTCATTACCCCTGAGTCCGGCAAAGACGTGTTTGTGCACTTCAGCGCCATCCAGGGTGACGGTTACAAGTCCCTAGAAGAAGGCCAGGATGTCGAGTTCGAGATCGAACAGGGCCCTAAGGGTGAGCAGGCCGTCAACGTGACGAGGGTCTAGTTCTTGACCGTCTGAGCTGAAAAACAAAAGCCCGGCAGAGATGCCGGGCTTTTTTTATAATTTGCGGACACTCGAAAATCCGACTATAATCGTTGGCAAGACCACATTCCGCCAACGCCCCGTCTTTCACATGCCGCACAACGATCCTCGTCTGAACAGCTTTCCCCACGTCTGCATCGTGGAGGCCTCCGCAGGCACCGGCAAGACCTATGCCCTGGCCCGCCGCTACATCCAGCTTCTCATGGGGACGGGCGGGAGGACCGGCGCAGCGCCCTTCAAGAGTATGCTGGCCATCACCTTCAGCAACAAGGCGGCCCTCGAGATGAAGGAGCGCATCCTGGACTTTTTGAAGCGGATCGCCCTCGACGGCTTTGCCGATCCCGCTGAAGAAAAGGAGCTCTTTGAGGCGCTCGGTGTCCGGGCCCGGGAGGCGCGGACGCTCGCCGGCCGCTCCATGGACGAGCTCATGCGCAACTACAACTTCTTCCAGGTGCAGACGATCGACAGCTTCATGAACGCGATCCTCTCCGGCTGCGCCTTCCACCTGGGCCTCTCCTCGAGCTTCCGGATCCGCCGCGACTGGCAGGACTTTCTCGCCTTTTCCCTGGACACTCTTATCGACCGGGCCGGGCAGGACAAGGAGGTGCGCCGCCTCTTCGAGGAGGCGCTGCGCCAGTACCTGTATCTCGAGAGCCGGTCGGGCTGGTTCCCGAAGAAAGACATGCTCGCCATGACGCAGCAGCTCTTTTCGGCGATGAACCGCATGGGCCGGCCGTACCGTCCTGTCGCGGTCCTGCCCAAGGACCTCGCGGCAAAAAAGAGGGCGGTCCTGCGCCGGATGGAGCGGCTCAAGGGCGTGCTGCCCGAGGCCACCCACAAGGGTTTCCTGAAGGCCTTGGAGTGTTTTCTCGACGGGACCCACGGCTCCTTTAATTTTGATGATGTCTCCGATTTCTGGAAGAGGCAGGAGTTCCCCGCGGCCAAAAAGGCGAGGCCGTCGGCCGAGGCGCTGCGTCTGTGGAAGGAGGTGCGCCGGGGCCTCGAAGAGGCCGCCGTCCTGGAGTCGTTCTTGATCTTCAAGCCCTACGTGGAGATATTCGGCGCGCTCCTGAAAGAACTGCGGCAAAAGGTCGCGAAGGAGGACGTCCTCTTCCTGGATGAGTTGAACTTCCGTGTGCACGAGCTGGTGGGCCAGGGAGCGGTCTCGCTGCCGGAGCTCTACTACCGGCTGGCCGTGCGCCTCAAGCATTTTCTGGTCGATGAGTTTCAGGACACGAGCCCGCTGCAGTGGTCGAACCTCGACGCGATGGTGGAGGAGGCCCTCTCGACGGGCGGGTCGCTCTTTTACGTGGGCGACAAGAAGCAGGCGATCTACCGGTTCCGGGGCGGGGACGTGCGCCTCTTTGACGCCCTGCGGGAGCGCTTCGCCTCTTTTCCGGTCGTCGGGCTCACCCTGAGCAAGAACCGCCGCAGCCGGTCCGAGCTCGTGCGCTTCTGCAATACCGTTTTCTCGCAGGAGAACCTGCAGCGTTTTTTGTCGCAGGCCGTCTTCGGCCGCGACAAGGACGCGGGCCTGCGCGAGCGCCAGGGTATCCTCGATGTCTTTAAAGGGGCCGAGCAGGAAGTGCTCCACGAGGACTCGGGCGGCTCGGTCCGTGTCGAGGTGGTTGCGGCGGAGGGACGCGAGGAACGCGAAGGCCTGGTCCGCGACAGGCTCTTCGGCGTCCTGGAAGACGTCACCCGGCAAGGGGGCTACGGCTGGGACGACGTCGCGGTCCTGGTCCGGGAGAACAAGGAAGTGGAGCTCGTCTCGGAGTGGCTCCTGGGCCGGGGTATTCCCGTGGCATCCGAGAAGACGCTCAACATTCGTAATCATCCCCGGATCAAAGAGGTCATCTCCTTATTGCGTTTTCTCAATAAGCCGGTGGACGATCTGGCGTTCGTCTCGTTCATCCTCGGCGACATCTTCTGCCGGGCGAGCGGACGGCCGCGGGAAGAGATGGCTTCCTTCGTCTTTGACAGGCCCGGCCGGGGCCGCCGGGCCGGGGAGCCGTACCTCTACAGGTCGTTTCGCGCGCAATACGGCGGCTTGTGGGAGACGTACTTTGAGGGGTTGTTTAAAGGCGTGGGCTTCGTGCCGTTGTATGAATTGGTGGTCCGCATCTACGCGCAGTTCCGGTGCCTGGAGTCTTTCGGGTCGCAGCAGGGATTTTTCATGCGGCTGCTTGAGCTGATCAAGGAGCGCGAAGAAGAGAACGCGACGCTGACGGATTTCCTCGAGTTTTTCGATACCGCGGCCGGCGAGGAGCTCTACCTGAAAGGATTGACCACGGCCGCCGTGTCGGTCATGACGATCCACAAGGCCAAGGGGTTGGGGTTCCCGGTCGTGATCCTGCCGTTCCTGAACATGCGGCCCCGCGTGGAGGCCCTGGCCGTCCAGGAGACGGACGAGGGTCTGCTTCTGCGCCGCGTCGGCGGTAAGTACGCCGGTTTTTCGCCGGACCTGGACGCGGTCGCGGCCGAAGAGCGCTTCCGGTCCCTCGTCGATGAGATGAACAGCGTCTACGTGGGCCTCACGCGGGCCCGCGACGCCATGTGGGTCTTGCTGCCGCACGGCGCCAAGCGGGCCGCCAATCCTTTACTGTCGCTTTTCCCCGAGGAGGCCAGGGCCTTCGGCTGCCTGCCGAAGAAGGGGTCTGGTTGGCCGGGGGCCGCATCGTCGTTGCCCGCCGTTGCGATCAACCTGCCCGCGTACGGGGATTGGGTGCCGTGGCTGCGCGACGAGTTCATGGACAAGGGGCTCCTGAAGAGGCGTGACCGGATCCGCCGGGGAGAGGTCCTGCATGCGCTCCTCTCCTGGGTCGCGGATGCGGGTGACAAGGAGGCCGCGGCCCTCTGGGCGCAGGTCCAGGAGCGCGCCCGCCGTCGATTCCCTTTTGTCACCGACTGGGACGATCACGAAGAGACCTTCACGAAGGTCCTGTCGGCGGCTCGTCTCAAGCCCTTCTTCAGGCCCGAAGGCGGCGAGGTCCTGTGCGAGCAGGAGATCACGTACGGCAGCGGCGATAGCGGCCGCATGGACAGGGTGATCATCACGGACAAAGAGGTCCGGGTCGTGGATTACAAGAGCAGCCGGCAGGAGGCCGACGAGGGGCGCCGCCAGGTCCGGCGTTACGCCGGGGCGCTGGGGCGCGTCTTTGCCGGCAGGAAGGTCCGCGGGTTCCTGATCTATTTGGATACCGCGCAGTTCGAGGAAGTCAGATGAGCCGCGTGCATGTCTATGACATGTCGGAGCCTTTTATCGACCGCCTGGCCGACGTCATCGTCGCCGAGTTCGCCGGCAACGAGGGCGTTGCCGGCGGGACCGGCGACAAGGGCGTTGCCGGCGGGACCGGCGACAAGGGCGTTGCCGGCGGGACCGGCGACAA
>CAZDLS010000064.1:0-9102 GCA_964506425.1 uncultured Planctomycetia bacterium
TTGTCTCAAATTTGCGGTTCAAAAATGAGACAAAGAGCCTGGCTGTTTGTCTCACATTCAAAGGGGGAGGGGGACGCCGGGACGAAGACGCAGGCAGCGATCGCCGAAGGCGGCTGTAAAGGCGCGGACAGCGCGCCGGCCGGTGCAGTGCAGGGGCGCCACCCCCTTGACGCCGAGGGCCTGCAGGCTCGTGACGACTCTGTCGATGTCGTCCGGCGGCATCGCCTTCATGTGGAGACCGCCCAGGACGAGCCGGATATCTTCTTTAAAGCGCTCCTTGACCCGCTCGACGATCGGCACGATGCCCGGGTGCGCGCAGCCGGTCACGATGACAAGGCCTTGCGCGGTCTTGAGGACGAGCGCCTGCTCGGTGACTGGCTTTTCTTTCGCGATGCCCGTCATCGGACCGGTCGTGGCGATGCCCTCCTTGATCTCCAGGAAGGGCGCGGTCTCGACGACGCGCACCCCATAAGACGCGAGCCAGGCCTTGAACGCGGGCTGCGCGTCCGGACAGATATAGACCGTCGCGGCCTTGTGCCGCTCCAGCACCCGCCCCAGGCCCGCGATGTGGTCCCAGTCGTCGTGGGAGATGACGATATGCCGGAGGCGGCCCAAGTCCACGCCGTAACGGCGGACGTTGCGGCCGAAGACGGCGGAATGGCCGAAGGCGTCAAAGAGGACATCCCCGTCGACAAGAAAAGAGACCCCCCAGTGGCGGACGAACCTCTGCCACCGCGTCGAACCCTCCGCTAAAACGGTGATATGCATGGTCCTTTAGGAAACAACGGCCTTCCAGATGTTTTCAAGCGCGCGGCGTACCCCTGCCGAGGCGGCCTGACCGGGGATCCGGCCGGTCCCCACGCACGCGACTACCGAAGGATCGAACGCTATCTTGCCGATGACCGGGATGGCGGCCGCTGCGCAGGCCTCTTCGATCCCGCGGCAGACCTCTTCGTTAAGGTCAAATTTATTGATCACGATGCGCGCCCCGATGCGGAAGTGCTCGGCCACGCGGATCACCCGCTGGGCGTCGTGCCAGCCGGAGAGCGTGGGCTCTGTTACCACCACCGCCAGGTCTGTCCCGGACAACGACGCCATGACGGGACAACCGATGCCGGGCGGGCCGTCGATGATCACGGTCCGGCGCCCCTGGCGTTCGGCCAGGACTTGGGCGGCCTGGCGCACCCGCGTCACGAGCTTGCCTGAGTTCTCCGCGCCCGCCTCGAGACGCGCATGGACGAACGGACCGTGATCGGTCTCGGAGACGAACCAGGCGCCGTTCGACTCCGGACGCATGCGGATCGCGCCGGCGGGACAGACGCGGGCGCACAACCCGCAGCCCTCGCAGGCCAAAGGATCGATCTTCATGCCGCGGCTGATCGCCGCGAAGCGGCAGACCTCGGCGCACCGGCCGCACGCGGTGCAGGCGGCCTCATCGAGGACCGCCACCTGACCGGTCTCAAAAGAGTGCGTCTCGACCACGCGGGGATGCAGGAGCAGGTGGAGGTTGGACGCGTCCACGTCGGCGTCGGCGATGACGCTCTCTTCGGCGAGCGCCGCGAACGACGCGGCCACGATCGTCTTGCCGGTCCCGCCTTTTCCGCTGATCACGACGATCTGTCTCATGTCTACCTCGAGAACGGACACAGGTTGTTGAACCCCAAGAGGTGCGCAGGGCCGCTGGCGGTGACCCCGTAGACCCAACAATCCCGCTGGTACTGCCGGACGGCCCTCATCAGCTCGTCGAACGTCCCGTTGGCCAGGGTCGTCCCGGTCACCAAGACGACACGGGAACGGCTTATCAACTCTTCATAGCGGCCGCTGTCCCAGATCATGACACCGAATTTCTCGCGGCCGAGGTGGTCGGCGATCGCCGGGTTGAAGCCCACCATGCCGACGCGCACGCGGCCCCAGCGGCAAAACAACCATTGCGCGATGTGCGCCCCGCACGACTCGGGACCGTCGTCCCGGCAGTGCAGGCTTTGCAGGATGATCCCCTGGTGGCGGCAGACGGCGTTGAGCACGGCGATCACGACCGCCCGGTTGGCGCTTTTATCCAGCGACAACGCCAGGGCCACCCGCAGAGGCCCTGAAAAAACAGCGGGCGCGTCCGTAAAGGCGTGTCCTTTCGACGACAAAAACGCCGCCTCGACCATGCGCTCCCTGCCGGTCAAGATGGGGAAGTCCCGGCGCTTGGGGTCGCCGATCGCCTCCTGGGGCGTCAAGACACCCACCGAGACCTCCACGCCCTGCTCCAGGAGGTCCGTACCGGCAAGGCGGCGCTTGAGCTCTGCGCGCGCCCGCTCCAAGACGTCCGCCGATGATGCCGTCTTCTTTAGGGGAGACATAAAAAATACCTCAATGCCACGGCGAGAAAGACGGCGCCGAAAAGGACCTTGAGCACCGGCGGCGGCATGCCTTTATTGATCCACGCGCCGATAAAGGCGCCTGCGACCGCGCCGCAACACAACGGCAGGGCCCGCTCCCAGACGACATACCCCTGGCCGGCCTTGAAGGCGGCGCTGATCGCGGCGTTGACGCTGAAACACACCAATGAACTGCCGATCGCCGTCTTCACCGGCAACTTCAGGATCCAAACGAACGCCGGCACGAGGACCGCGCCGGTGCCGATGCCCAAAAGGCCCGGCAAGAGACCCGAGAGGACGCCGATAAAGATGCCGGCGAGGGGCCGCTCCTGGGGCGGCCGCTCCCGGGCCGGGCGCGCCGGCGGATCGACGAGGAGGCGCCGGCCCCAAAGCCCTTCAGCCATCATCCGCGCGGCGACCAGAAGAAAGACGCTGCCCACGCACAGGTCGAGCCAGCGCCCCCGCCGGGCGAACGGCACGAAGGCAAGGGAAAAGGCCGCGCTCGCCAGCCCCCCCGCGACCATCACGGGGCGGACCGTCTCCCAACGCACGTGCCCCAGGCGCGCGTGACGCAGGCCGCCGGCAAGGCTCGTGCAGAAGACCGCCACGACACACGTCCCCGCCGAGAGGGCCGGCGAAAACCCAAACCCGAAGCGCAGGACCGGCATGATCACGATCCCGCCGCCGATACCCAGAAGCCCGCCCAGGAGGCCCGCGCCAAGGCCCGCGGCAAGGGCCCAACAAAAATCGATCACGGTGCCACACCTCTCTGCTGGAGGCGGCCGGCCAGCTCCTCGAAGTCACGACGGTAGGATGGGGCGATGCCGACCAGCGGGACACCGCGCGCATATCCTTCGGCGACAGCGCGGCTGAAAGGGATACGCATCAGCACGGGGATCCTCTCCTTGCGGCACAGGTCCTCGACACCGGCATCGCCCATGTCGCACCGGTTGATCACGACGCCGAAGGGAATGCGCATCTCCTTCAACAGGTCGACGGCGAGCATAAGGTCGTGCAGGCCAAAGGGCGTCGGCTCCGTAACGAGGAGGCAAAGGTCGCTGCCCCGCACCGCGGCGACGACCGGGCACGACGTGCCCGGCGGCGCATCGATGATGACGGTCCTGGCCGGATCAATATGTTCCTTGACCTGCCGGATGAGGGGCGGGGACATCATCTCGCCCGGGTCCAGCCGACCGTGGACAAAGGTCATGTCGCGATCAGGCACCGTACCGGTCTCGATGACGCCGATCTCGCGCGTCATCTCCTGTATGGCCCCTTTCGGACAAAAGATACCGCAGGCCCCGCAGCCGTGGCAGAGGTGGCTGAAGACGAGAACGCTGCCCTTACGGTCCCCGCTGCCCGGCACGACCGCGATGGCGTTGTACGCGCAGACATCCCGGCACCGGCCGCAATAGGTACACAGCTGCTCATCGATACGAGGAAGCGGGATGCCGGCCCTCTTTTGCGTCTTGATATGCGGCTTGAGGAACAGGTGGGCGTTGGGCTCCTCGACGTCGGCGTCGAGGAACTGGACACGGGAGAGGGATAGGGCGAGGGAGACCGCGACCGTTGTCTTGCCGGTCCCTCCCTTGCCGCTGGCAATGGAAATGATCATATCGCGTCACGCCGGGCCACCAGGACCTCCTGGAACGTGCTCCGGGTCCGCTGCGCCTGGAAACCCTTCTTCTTGAGATATGTCTCGATGTCGGCGAGCGTCGTCGCGCCGGCGGAATGGGCCCCGCCTTCGGACGCGTGGATCTGCTCCATGAGAGAGAATCCCTGCGGCGTAAAATCGCCCAGGACGATCTTTCCCTTATCAGAGAGGACGCGCAGCAGCTCATCGACCACCGCGTGCGGCCGCTCCAGGTGGTGCAGGGTGTTCACGGAGAAGATGACGTCAAAGCTCTTGTCGGAAAAGCTCAGGCGCGCGCCGTCTTCGATGCGCCAATCGACCCGGTCGTCGAGACCGAAGTACTTCAGGTTCTTTTTGGCGAACTCCTGCTCGGTCTCGCTGATGTCAAAGGTCGTGAAGCGGTAGCCCGCCCTGGCCAGCTCCAGGGCAAAGTGGCCCTTCCCGGTGCCGGCCTCCAGGATCGCGCCTTCCAGCGGCCCGGCCTCCTTAAGGATAAAGGCCCGCTCTGTGTCGATGTCATAACCAAGCGCCGCGTAAAACGCCTTGCGCTCGCGGTAGCGCTCGTGATTTTCCAGGAGCTCCTTGTCCACCGGGTCTTCCTTTACCTAAATAATGATATCTATCCCTGCGCTCCGAACTTCGATCCGACGCTCGGCCCTTGCTGGGCCTTGAGCTTGCCCGACTTATAGTCCTCGACCGCCTGGCGGACAGGGCCGGACAACCCCGTGTACACGGCGATGCCGGCGGCGGAGAGCGTCTGAAAGGCGTTGGGCCCCATGTTGCCGGTCAGGACGGCCTTGACGCCCTGCGCCGCCATCATCTGGCCGGACTGGATGCCCGCCCCGCCCTGGAACCGGGCGTTCGGATTCTCCTGCGCCTCCAGGTCGCCGGTGTCCGTGTCATAAAAAATAAAAAACGCGCACCTCCCGAAGCGGGCGTCGACGGCCGCGTCGAGCGTCCGGCCCCCGGAGGTGATGCAGATCTTCATGGTCCCCTCCTCTTTAAGGGCGCCCTCCGCCGTGCTCCCGGCAGGTGCCCAGCCCGCCGAGGCCGTCGCTCAACAGACCGGCCAGGGCGTCCTTGACCCGGCCCTGATAACCATAGACCTCGACGCCGGCCTGGGCGAACTTCTGCTGCGCGCCCATTCCCATGCCGCCGGCGATGACGTGCGTCACCCCGTGGCGCAGGATCTCGTCGACGGCGAGGCACCCGCCGCCGCCGTGCGTGGCGCTGTTGGGCACGACGCGCGCGGCCAAGACATTTTTTCCGGCCGGGTCGATGTCGGCGATGAGAAAATACGGACACTGTCCGAAGTGCGCGGAGGCGTCACCCTCCATGCCCCTTTGGTCTTCCAGTACGACTCCTACCCTCATAACACCTGGCCTCCTGTCCGGTCCTGTTCCAAGCGATCACGCCCCCTGATCCGAGGGCTGGTCTTCCATCTCGCGGATCCTCGCCTGAAGATCCTCCATCTGCGACTTGAAGAAGTCGAGCTGGTCCTTCAGCGCGGCCAGTTCTTCTTCCTTGGGCACGGCATAAGGCGCCCCATAGCCATAAGGCGCCGGCCCATAGCCAGGTCCGCCAAAGGCCGGTGCACCCGCCTGCGCCCGCATCCATCCGGGGACGCCGGTGGCGTAATACCAATGCCTCCAGCCGCGGCCGGCGCCGCGCCCCCTTCCGCCGTACCCGCGACCGCGGCCATAGAAACCAAACGGCGCCGCACCGCGCACCGGCACGGCGCAATACCCCCCGCCACCCCCTGTCATGGGACCCTGCCCCATCGGGCCTGTCCCGTCAAAACCCGGCATCGCACACCTCCTGTGTTTGGTTGTTATTGAAAATCGTTTTCATTACCAGAGAAAAAAATATAGGCCTTACTTCTTTCCCGCGCATCTTTCGCACAGGCCGAAAAACTGGATCTCGTGGTTCGTGATCCTGAAGTTGTACTTCTTGGAGAGGCCGTTTTGCGTCCGCTTCAAGAGCTCGACCTCGTCTTTGATGAAATCGGTGTAGTCGATGACGCGGTTGCAGCCCGTGCAGACCAGGTGATGATGATGGTTGCTGGTGGGCCCCTGCGCCAGCTCATACCGGGCGCGGCCGTCACCAAAGTCGTGCTTGAGGATAAGCCCCATCTGCGCCAGGATGTCCAGCGTCCGGTAGACGGTCGTGAGCCCGATCTGCGGATAGCGCGGATGCGCGCGCAGGTAGATGTCCTCGGCGCTCAGGTGCTTGTCGGCCGCGGCCAGGACGGCCAGGATGGCCTCGCGGCCGACCGTGATCCTGTACCCGCAGCCCCTGAACCGGCCGTGCCACCACCGCGGCCCGCATCCGTCTCTGTCCGGCATCCCCATCCCCCTCCTGCCTATTGAAAATGGTTTCCATTACTAATATACCGCATCCCCCGCCCCCTGTCAACCCCCTTGGTACAAAAAAATGAGACAAGGAGCCAGGCTCTTTGTCTCAAATCTACGGTTCAAAAATGAGACAAAGAGCCTGGCTGTTTGTCTCACATTTCCGTCAGCCAGGAGGCGAGGCAGGCGGCGAGGCCCGCCATCATGTCGTAATCGAGCTTTTCGAGGGTGTCGGTCGGCTGGTGGTAGTGCGGGTTCCTCAGGAAGGCGGTGTCCGTGATCATGACGCCGCGATACCCCTCCTGCCAGAAAGACCAGTGGTCGGAAAAGGAGGCCGACGGGAAATAATCCAGGACCAGGGTACGCGCCGGGATCTTGTCCTTGCGCAACGCCCGCCCTGTATCAAAGGCGAGCTGCCGGGAACGGGTGTTGCCGACCACGGCGAGGAAGTTGCCTTTATTGGGAAAAAAGAACCCCAGGAGGGGCGGGTATTTTTGGGAAAAGGGCTTCTGGGAATAATAGCCCACAGACTCCAGGATCACCGCGCCGTAGATCTCCTCCTTCTTCTCTTTCAGATAGCGCGTGTAGACGCGGCTGCCCATCGAGTTGGTCCGAAAGAACGGGGGCTCCTCGTTCACGAAAAAGGCGAAGCGCGCCCCGCGCTCGAGGGGTGTCTGCGCGAGGCGGCGCGCCAGCTCCAGGAGCACGGCCACGGCGCTCGCGTTATCGTCCGCGCCGGGGTTGCCGCAGGAGTCGTAATGCGCGCCGACGATGACGGGCTTCTTTGCCTCATCCCGCCCCTCTTTTATGGCGAAGATGTTCGTGACCTCCTTGCCGGCGACCTCATAGACCTGGTAATCGACGCGGTAGCCGTTTTCAACGAGCACGCCGGTGATATGATCCCGCGCGCGGTTGAGCGCGTCCCCCCTAAAGATGTCCCGGACGCCGATCGCCGCGCTCAGGACCCGGACGTCCCCCTTGAGCCGCTGTGCCGCCTCCTCGTCCCCGCTGCCCTCATAGGGCCAGGAGGAACGCCACCCAAAAGAGGAGACCGCCACGATAAAGACCGCGATCCCCGCCACCCAGGCATATTTGATGATCTTCTCGACCATGCGCGCCCTCAAAACGATTCATCGCCAGGCAGGGTCTTGCGACGCCCCCGGCTCTTTGTTCAAGGACGCCCCCGGCTCTTTGTTCAAGGCTGTTGCTTCTTGGCGATCTTGGCCCAGGTGTCGCGCAACGTCACGGTGCGGTTAAAGACAGGCTTGCCCTCGGCGGTCCGCGCCGGGTCGACGCAGAAATAGCCGAGCCGTTCGAACTGATAGCGGCTGCCGGCAGCGGCCTCTTTGATCTGCGGCTCCACATAGCAGGGACGCACGACCTCGCAGGAGTGCGGATCAAGGTTGGAGAGGAAGTCCGCCCCCTCCTCGGCCGCGTCGGGATCGGGCTTGGTGAAAAGGTGGCCATAGAGCCGCGCCTCGGCCTCTTGCGCGTGGGCCGCAGAGATCCAGTGGAGCGTCGCCTTGACCTTGCGGCCGTCGGCAGCGTCGCCGCCGCGCGTCGCCGGGTCATAGGTGCAGCGCAGCTCGATCACCTCGCCGGTCGCGGGGTCCTTGACCACGCTCTGGCACGTGATGAAATAGGCGTAGCGCAGCCGCACCTCGCGGCCGGGGCTTAACCGGAAGAACTTCTTCGGCGGGTCTTCGCGGAAATCGTCGCGCTCGATATACAAGGTGCGCGAAAAGGGGACCCGGCGCGTGCCGGCGGACGGGTCCTCCGGATTGTTCACCGCCTCCATCTCCTCGGTCTGGCCTTGCGGATAGTTCTCGATGACGACGCGCAGGGGCCTTAAGACCGCCATGGTGCGCAGCGCCGTCTTGTTGAGCTCCTCGCGGATGCTGTTCTCCAGGAGGACGATGTCGACGACGCTGTTGACCTTGGAGACCCCGATCTGCTCGCAGAAGGCGCGCACGGCGCTCGGGGTGTAGCCGCGGCGCCGCAGCCCGCCGATCGTCGGCATGCGCGGGTCGTCCCAGCCGTCGACGTGCTTTTCGGTGACGAGGCGCAGGAGCTTGCGCTTGCTCAGGACCGTGTAGTTCATGGCGAGGCGGGCGAACTCGATCTGCCGGGGATGGGGCACGCCCAGCCGGTCCAGGATCCAGTCGTAGAGCGGCCGGTTGTTCTCGAACTCGAGCGTGCAGATGGAGTGCGTGATCCCCTCGAGCGAATCCGAAAGGCAATGGGCGAAGTCGTACATCGGATAGATGCACCACGCGTCCTTCGTGCGGTGGTGCGTCTCGCGGCGGATGCGGTAAAGCGTCGGGTCGCGCATCGTGAGGTTCGGCGAGGCCATGTCGATCTTGGCCCGCAGGACGCACGCGCCGTCCTCGAGCTCCCCGGCGCGCATGCGCCTGAAGAGAGCAAGGTTCTCGGCGGCCGGACGGTCCCGGTAAGGGCTGTTCTTGCCCGGCGTCGTCAGCGTGCCGCGGTACTCCCGGATCTGATCGGCGTTCAGGTGGCAGACGTACGCGCAACCCTTCTCGATCAGCTGCTCCGCGTGACCATAGAGCTTCTCGAAGTAATCGGACGCGTAAAAGAGCCGGTCCCCCCAGTCAAACCCGAGCCACCGCACGTCCTCCTGGATGCTGTCGACATACTCCACGTCTTCCTTGGCGGGGTTCGTGTCGTCGAACCGCAGGTTGCACAGCCCGTTGTAATCGGCCGCGATCCCGAAGTTCAGGCAGATGGACTT